>JALOMF010000353.1 GCA_025455635.1 Saprospiraceae bacterium
AATGGGATATTACACCATTCTTGGAAATGTTTACATAATTCTCATGTCCATGCGCCTATTTTCAAAACGCCCTACCATGCGTCAGCCCAATGAGTTTCTGGGTTAATGCCGGAAAATAATGCAGCGTTTTTAATGCCAGGTGGGTACTTGTTTTTTTGCCCAAAAGATGTTGGATGTATTGCCCTGCTTGGATGCGGCGGTTGAAAGCGGACGCCCAAGCACGGCTATATTGGCTTTTTAGCGCTTCTTGGGTGCATTTCCCCTGAAAATACAACAGCAATAATTCGGCTAACAGCTTGGAAGCCCGCATGGCCATGCTCATTCCGTTGCCGCAAACTGGCGTAATCGCCCCTGCTGCATCACCGACCATTAGCATACCGTTGATGGAAGTGCCTTTGGGGTAAAAATAGATATTGCTTATCGCCAGCGGTTTTTCAAATAGAAAAGTGGATTGGGTCAAATACTTTTTTAGAAATGGATTTTCACACAAGATGGTGTGCTCCATCGCTTTTATGTCATTCCCCGATTGCTGCAAATTGGAGGCTTTTGAAAGGTAACAGAGGCAATAACGCTCGTTGTCCACTTTTGAAATGCCACAATAGCCGTCCTTGAAATTGTGCAGTTCAATGCGGTTGGGAGCGAGGTCGGTTTGGATATGGTATTTCACGCCGATATAGTTGGGGCGCTTTGTCGGCGTTTCAACAGGGGGTTTGGCAAAATTGGGCGTGTATTTTCCAAAGCTGCCACAGACGATTTGCGCTTGGTACGTGCCTTGTGCTGTCGTAATTTCGCTCCGGTTTTCTTCGATGTTTTGAACATCCAACACCTTGCAATTTTCAAGCACGACAACGCCTTTTGTACGGGCCATTTGACACAATAGATGGTCTAAACTATGCCGACTGATGCCGAAACCGCCCAACGGCAAAGGGCTGTTGAGCATGAAACCGTTTTCAGCGGAAATGCCCAATTGCGTGATTTTTGGCAAATGGAGGTCATCTAATGGAACGCCTAACCCGATTAAAAAATCCCAGCTTTCCATGGAAATATACTCTCCACAGACCTTGTGCTGCGGGTAAGAATTTTTTTCAAATAAAATGACCTCGACGCCTTCTTGCGCCAATTGAATGGCGAGGCACAAGCCACCTAGACCACCGCCCACGATGGCACATTGATATATTTTATTCGATGACGGGGGTGTCCCCATAGATGATGATTACATGCCAAAATGCCCATTTTTTTTTAATGGTGAAATTTGTCGCACCTGCCTTCTTGATAATAGCTACCCATTCTTTTTTCTTAAACCCACGGGCGACCGAAAGCGGTGCGTCGTTTTTCACCAAATGGGTTTTTGAGAAAATGGCAGTCAAGGTTTTGATGGCATAGTACGCAATCGGATTTCGTTCTAAATCATTTATAATCAATATGATACGATATTTTAAGGCGAACTCGACGAGTTCAATCAATTGATTTTCGGTCAGGTGGTGGCAAAACAAACAGGCGTGAACGATGTCTATGTCTTGCACATGAACAAACATGTTGCGGTAATCATCGCAGATGTATTGGATGTCCTGCACCGGGTTTTGTTCTCTGGCGTATTCGATGCAGACGGGCTTCAGGTCAATGCCGATTAGGTTCAAATTGAGTTTCTTTCGGATTTGCCATTGTTTGATATGCTTTAAAGTATCGCCACCGCCGCAACCAATGTCAATCAGGGTGTAGGATTTTTCGGGCTGTATGATTTTCTTCAATGCTGAAAAAGTGATGTCGTAACCGCCCAAGAGTGTATTTATCCGGTCCAGTTCTTTGAGGGTCTGGAACAAATCAGCCGTTGGTATATCATCGGCATCCAAGTATTCTTTTTGATGGCTTCGGTATTTTAGCATGGTTTTTTAGATGATTAGGCGAAGTCGGGAATATTGTTTACCACTAAATTATTTAAACGCAACGCTTTTTTGCGTGGAATAAAATTCCCGACTGTATTTAACTGCATCGTTTCGACCGTCAAACCAGGCCCAAAAGCGACCGCAAATATGTTTTTATTGGTGGCATCGGGGCCTAAATCATCCAACACCTGTTTCAAAACAAAAAGAACGGTAGGAGACGACATATTGCCATATTCGTTCAGGATTTTGAAGGTTGCCGCCAAATCAGCGGGCGATAGCCCCATTGCGGTGATAAAATTCGCTACAATTTTTTTTCCGCCCGGATGGACTGCCCAGTAGTCAATCTCATTTTTGTTCAATCCCATATCATCAAACATTTGCTTGATATTGGCTTTAATCAAATCGGCAACATAAGAAGTTAGGTGCATGATGAAGCCTGTTTCCGACAATTGCCAGGCCATTTCTTGGTCGCTACCGGGAATGCAAAACGAGTCAAACCCCGTGATTTTCGTGTTCTTGCTGAGGGGGTCTTCACTTGGCGTCCCACTCACCAGCACAGCCGCACTGCCATCTGCAAAAAGGAGATTGGACAGCAAGTAATCATCGCTATAATTGGTTTGAAAATGGAGGGTGCAAAGCTCCGTACACACTACCAATACTTTGGCATTTTCGTGGCTGTTGCAAATATCATTGGCTTGTTTCAAGGCAATAATGGCGGCATTGCAACCTAGGAAATTGACACTGCTCCTGTGTGTTGAGGGCGATAAGTCCAGGGCGTGCAGCAGCTCAATGTCCAAGCCGGGCGCAAACAGGCCCGTGCAGGTGACGGTGATGATATGGGTGATACTGTCTTTTTCTGCTCCAAAATTCGGTAGGTTGCGGATAGCCTTTAAGGACAATCTCAACGCTTCTTTTTTGAAGACAACCATGCGTTCGGTCAGCGACGGCGTTGGCAGAAGGGCTTTGTTTTTGGGGAAAAACGTAAATTCTTCCAGGGGTAAGCCATAATCCCTCAAGACCGAATAACGGGTAGCAATGCCTGATTTAGCAGCCAATATCTTGATTTTCCGCTTGGTGCCTTCATCATCGGTGGTGTCGCTGTAAAACTGCATCAGTGCGCCTTGGTCGTAACCATAATCGGGTACGGCAGTGGCTATTTTTGTGATAAAGCTCATTGGAAACTATTTTTAAGCAATAAAACGGCAAAGCATACATTCATGCAACATGCAGCAATCAGGTTCAGTAGCATGGTATTTTTGAAATTGGCGTTTCCCTCGTTTTTTAAGACCAATGAAAACCAATAAACAAAGAACACAAGAATCGGAATAAAGAAAAGCTGAAGAATGTAGAAGCTATTGAGTTGATTAATCTTGTCAAAATACAGGAAGTAGCAGGCATTGCATAAAATAAACATTGCGCCCGAAAACAGGAATGTGCCGCTGTATCCCAATTTATAGCTTATCGTGACCACCTCATCCGCCAAATCTTGTTGGTGCTGATAAATTTGCGTCAGAGGATACACGCCGCCAATTTGAAAAGAACAAGCTGCCAGTATCCAAATCGTCGTGGCATTTATGTCCAAAAATGCCTTTGTGACGCCCAAATGGGAGATATAATAAGTAAAAGCGCCTTGAAAAAATATAACCACCAGAAAACCAATGATGGGGTATTTTTTCAACCGAATTTGCCTTGAACTATACGCCCTCGATGCCAAAATATACGGCACTAAACAAAGCGCAAAAGGAATGCTGACCAACCATGCACCACCAATAATTGCGGCGAAATCCATCACCAACGTCAAATAAAACAGCCGCTCGGTTGGCATTGGCGGCTTTTCCAAAATGCCAATGCTGTGCTCGTCCCTGTCCACACAACTGTTGTAACCATTGCTGGCAGGATAGACCAAAAGGTGGATGATGAGGAAAGGGTATAAAACATCAAGCCATGTGTAAGGCGTATTTATTTGGCTCAATGCCAGCAAAAAAATGGGCATCAACAGCAATGAAAATGGCAAACGGAGCAACTTTATTGTGTTTTTATCCAGCATCGTTTTTCGTTTTCAAATTTTATTGGACAAAGTGCCCAATTTAGTTTCATAACGTACCGAACCTCTGTTTGGTTTTGCAAAGCCATTGATTGGGCTAGTTGAGCCGATATACGAAGGAAGGCCACCCTCGCACAGCGAGCACAAAAGTCGGCGCATTCTCGGCAGGTTTTCACACATTCCCAACAATTTGCCGTTTCCAATTACTGGCGTTTTGGTGGCAGCGGGAAAAAGGCACTTGTCCGGCGTTTATAATCCTGAAACTGGGGATTGTCTTTGTATTTCGCTTCCAGCATCGGAATACCCGACACCTTGAGCAACAAAAATGTAATCGTCAATGGGCTGATAATGCCCCAAAAGCCATTTGGTAGTGGGAGAACCATGAGAAAAATACCCCACCAAAGCAGCACTTCGCCGAAGTAATTGGGGTGCCGGGTATATCGCCACAGACCCGTTTGCATGATGTCCGTTTTGTTTTTCTTGTTTTTTGTAAAAACAGACAATTGGTAATCGCCGATGGCTTCAAAAGCAAAACCAATGAGCCATATCAGCGAACCAATGACGGTAAAAATATTTAAATGCTGAGACTGCGCCAAACCCGCTAATAAAATGGGCAAACTGATGAGCAACATGAAAAAGCCTTGCAGGATATACACTTGCAGGTAAGACCGAATCAAGAAATATTGCCCCCATTCCTCCCGCCATTTTTTATAGCGAAAATCTTCTGCCTTGCCTTTGCTTCGCAAGAAAATATGGATGGCTAAACGCAGTCCCCAAAGTGAAACAAGGCTGTAAACCAATGCCGAAATGGGTGAGCGTGGCTGTGTTAAAAAGAGGTAAAAACAAATAGCTACGAAGCCTAGTCCCCAAGCAATGTCTGCCACGTCATTCCTTTTCTTGACCAGGGAAACAAGGAACCACAGCGTCACAAAGGCAAGAATGAGCAAAGCCGTTTGAAAAAGCACTTGTGCCATGTTTTATTGAACGTATTTTACGATGTAAAAACCTGCTGCGCCGACGATGCCCGTCAATACCGAACCCCACACGATGTCAATAAAAACAATGGGAATAGGCCAGCCTTTTAGCGT
>JALOMF010000354.1 GCA_025455635.1 Saprospiraceae bacterium
ACACCCGAAGAAGTGAAGGCTTACCAACAGGACTACGCCAAACGCACGGGCTTGCCCGTTTTGTTGCCCATCGAGGAGGGCGTTTCAGCCATTTTACCTATTTTGAAAAATCTGAAAAAATGAAAATCGCCGCCATCAAAGCTTGGCTGCAAGACCTGACCTTGCTGCGCCCCTACACCATCGCCAGCCGGGAAATCACGGGCGTGGAAAATGTTTTCCTTGAAATCACCTTGCAGGACGGCACGACGGGCATTGGCGCAGCCAATCCAGCGCCGGAAGTGGTCGGGGAGACGCCGGAGCAGTCGCTGGCCAACCTGCAAAGCGCTGTGGTTCAGGGTTTTGTGGGCCGTGACATCCGGCATTTCCGGCAGTTGATTGACGAGGCAGGGCAGGCGTTCCCGCATTTGCCGGGCACGTTGGCAGCGGTTGACATTGCCCTGCACGATGCTTTTTGCAAATGGCTCGGCGTGCCCGTTGTAGCATTTTATGGGCAAAAAATCAAGTCACTGCCCACCTCCATCACCATCGGCATCAAGGGCGTGGCGGAGACTTTGGAGGAAGCAGCCGAATACCACGAACGGGGCTTTCGGGTGCTGAAGGTGAAAACTGGGATGGACGTGGAAACAGATGTGGAGCGCCTCGCCAAGCTGCGGGAGGTGTACGCCGACCATTTCACCATCCGGGTGGACGCCAACCTCGGCTACTCGCTGGACGAGCTGCGCATTTTTTTCAAAAAAGCTGCACCGCTGAACATCGAACTGGTGGAGCAGCCCTTGCCCGTAGGCGCTGAAAATCAACTACTTACGCTCCCCACCGACCAGCGCCGACTGCTGGCCGCCGACGAATCGCTGAAAGACGCCGCCGCTGCGCTGCAACTGGCCGGACAGCCACTACCCTACGGCATTTTCAATATAAAACTGATGAAATGCGGTGGCATAGCCGGGGCGCTCGACATCGCCAATATTGCGAAGCCAGCGGGCATCTCGCTCTTCTGGGGCTGCAACGACGAGAGCATCATCAGCATCACGGCGGCACTTCATGCAGCCTTTGCCTGCCCACACACCCGCTATATTGACCTCGACGGCAGTCTCGACCTCGCCGTGGACGTGGTGAGCGGCGGTTTTATCCTCGAAAACGGCGTGATGCGCACGAACGGGCTGCCGGGGCTGGGGGTTACCCGGTGGCTACACTAGCCTTGATTTTATCCATTTCCCGTTTGCGGGATTGATTTTCACAAAATACCGTGCAAACGCTAGCTAGTCTGATTGGGAGGGCTTACCTTTTCAGCCAATTCTATTTTTTCACCAATAAAATTTACAAAATGAAACAGCACTACCTCACCCTTCTGTTTGCAATGATGGTTTACGGCCTTTCGGCACAGGTGTACGTCAAGCATGACGCCACTGGTTCCAACGATGGCAGCTCCTGGGCCAATGCCTACACCAACCTCGAAACAGCGCTTGACGCCACAACTTCTGGCGATGTATGGGTAGCGGCTGGTGTTTATCGTACAACTTCCGCCACAACTTCCTTTGACTTGGCTAATGGTGTTTCCCTGCTCGGTGGATTCAACGGCACGGAAACTACTGCCAACCAACGAAATCCAACCACGAATGTGACCACCCTCAGTGCAGATGTGAACGGTGACGATACCGCTGGCAATTTCACGACGAACCGAACCGACAATTCCAGGCACGTCATCGTAACTGTACCCATCACTGGCAGCCAACCTTCGATAATAGACGGTTTTACGATTTCTGGCGGAAACACGGGAACCGATGGGACAGACCTGAATAAAAGTGGTGGAGGGATTTTTGCCTTTAACAAGGTGGAGGTCAGTAACTGCAAATTCACTGACAATTTCGGAAGTACTGGAAGTGCTATATTTTTAATGTCAAGCGCAGCCAATTCCAGCATTGTATCTTGCGACATCAGCGACAACCTTGGTTCTGGGGCACTCTACCTGCGCAGGTCGAACGGCGTAACTGTGGATTCCGTAAAATTCACGGGCAATGTCAACAATACTGGGACAACTAACGCAGCCGCTTTGTTTGCCTTTAATTGCACGGATATTGCCATTACCTATTGTGACTTTATTGATAACCAAGCTCCCAGTGCAGGTGCGCTCTACTTCACTGCCGACAGCCTTCCCGCTGTGACTGCCCCTTATAATTTCGTGCTGCAAGATTGCAAGTTCATTGATAATACAAACACCTTGAACAACGGCACTTCATTGGGTGTAGGTGGGGCCGCCAGGTTCCGTAACTGCTCTTATGCCATGGTAAATTGTGTGTTCGATAACAGTAACTCCCAAAGCTCTGGAGGGCATATCCGCAACGATAATCAAGCGGATGACAATGTCGTTTATACCAATTGTGAATTTAAAAAAGCCAATTCCGGCGGCTGGGGCGGCGCCATAACGGCTTATGGAGGTGATTTCACTTTCACGAACTGTACGTTTGAAGAAAATACCTGTGCAAGGCTGGGAGGTGCCGTGAACAATGGTTTCGCTGGAACCATGACTTATGTGGATTGCACATTTTTGAACAATAAAGCATTGGGCACAGCGTCTGGCGGCGCATTGGCGCTACAAAATGACGGAACTAAAATCTTTGCCGTCGGCTGCGAATTTATAGGCAATACAACGGAAGGCAACGGTGGCGCTATTTTCAGTGGTGCTGCGGATAGCAGTTCCCCCGTCTCTGTGGATAATTGCAGCTTTGAAGGGAATTCCGCAATGGGTGTGGGCGGAGCAATTGCAATCGCAGATAATGGCCCAAGCAATAATTCAACACTCGATGTCAGCAACTGCTACTTTAATTTCAACAGCGGCGCAGAGCAAGGTGGTGCCATAAATATCAGCGATGCAACTACCAATATAACAAGTTGCCTTTTCACCAATAATATAGCAACATCGGGCAGCTCAACTCCTACTGGAAGGGGTGGCGCAATCTCCATCAACGTGGATTCCACCGAACTGGAAGTCAATATCACAAACAACACGTTTGCTTATAATATTGGTGAATATGCAGCAGCCATCAGCAATTGGACGGGTGCTGAAGATGTATCGTTCTCTACCACTACCCTATTGAACAATATTTTCGTTCAAGACGGTTTTGTCAACTATGCCATTGAAGCAGGTGCGCCTACCGTCACCTCTTTGGGTGGCAACCTTTACGACGACGATTCTTTTGATGACATACTTACACATGTAAAGGATTTAAAAGTGGATGATATATCGGATTTATTTGTGGATGCCGACAACGATGATTACAGCCTCCAAAACAATGCCGTTGCCGTGGACGCTGGTGTTTCAACCGGCGCACCGACCCTCGATATCTTGGGAAACCCACGTGTGGACGAAGTAGATATGGGTGCGTATGAAAACCAATTTGTGAGCAATGACAATGAAGTAGTGCTGGAAAACAACGGACTATTGACCATCAGCCCCAATCCTGCCGCTGGTGCAATCACCAATGTCACACTGGCTACCGATTGGGTAGGTGCTGTACAAGTACGCTTGGTAAATTCCGTGGGACAAATCGTTCAATTAAAAGATATGGACAAATCAGGGGGCCCAATGCTGTTTGAATTGCCAATTAACGAGCTGCCCAATGGCGTCTATCATTTGGCAATGTCGAATGGAAATCAAGTGGTTGTGGCCCAATTGGTGCGGATTAAGCATTAAACATTTATAGGCCAATTAAATAGGGGTTTGGGCGACATGTAGTGCCCAAACCCCTTTTATTTTGCAACCAGTAATTGGCCAATTACCTGCGCTCCATCTCGCCCAAATTGGTTTTGCCGATAAAGCGGTTGCGGTCGGCATTGTTCAGGTTTTTGCGGCAAACAATCTGGTAGGCCGTGGAGCCGCCCTGCCTTGCCGTATAGACCGACCAGCCCAAGAATATCTCATAAATACGGAAAGTGCGCTGGCCATATTTTTCCAAGACTTTTTCCTTGTTCCGCTGCCAGTTGTCGTACCAGTAGTGGATGGTCTTGCCATAATGGATGCCGATATTTTCAACGGAATGCACTTCAAAGCCCACTTTCTCGATGCGCTGCAAATCCCAGTTCAGCGGCAAGCTGGCATCGGCCCCGGCGAAAATCTGCTCGGCCATGAAAAGCCCCCACACGAGTTCCTCCCGGTTTTTCATCGAAAAAAGGTGGCTGTCACGCTCCCGCAGGCCAGCGATTTGGAGGTAAAACAGGCCGTCGTCCTTGAGCAGGTCATAAATCTGCGCCATGAACTTCTTGAAGTACTTGATGCCCACGTGCTCGGCCATTTCAAGGCAAGTGATTTTGTCATATTTTTTGTCCGTGGGAATATCCCGGTAGTCCATGCGCCAGATGCGGGCCTTGTCCTTCACTCCATTGTCGGCGATTTGCTTCATGCCCCAATCAGCCCCAGCCTGTGCGATGGTGACGCCCGTGGCATCCACGCCATAGTTTTTGGCCAAGTGCATGACCAAAGTACCCCAACCGCAGCCAATGTCCAGCAGCGATTCGCCGGGTTTTAATTGCATTTTGCGGGCAATTAAATCCATTTTATTGTCCTGCGCTGCCTCCAGCGACTCATTTTGCTCGTTGAAATAACAGCTCGTATAAATCATTCGTGGGCCGAGGAACCAATTAAAGAGGTCGTTCTTATTGTCGTAATGGCTGCGCACGATACGCTCGTCCTGCTTCTTGGAGTGGATGACCACTTCGGGTATCATGCGGGTGATGAAGAACTTGTAGTGGTGCCAGACATACTCGTAGGTGAAGATTTTCTCTTTGTGCTTCAGCAGCTCCATCAGGTCGCAGTTGATGTCAATACGGCCCTCGATGTAGTCGTTGATGAAATGCCCCGCAGCGGCGGTAGGCTTGTTGTAGCGCCCTGCAATGTTCCCTTGCTTGACTTCCACAAAATCGGATACTTTCATGTTGTTCGTTGTTTGTTTTGATGAAAAAACCAGTGTGAAGACGGAAAAATGACGGTAGGAAAAAATAGGAATTACGAGAGAATTTT
>JALOMF010000355.1 GCA_025455635.1 Saprospiraceae bacterium
TAGGAGGGCAGCACGAACATGCCCAGCACGTTGGCGACGGTGTGCAGGGCCAGCCCTTCCCTCGAACGCTTGGCGAAATAATCGAGCAAACCGCCAAGGCTCAGGCACGAGCAGAGGAGCACCATTTCGTAGCCCCTAGCCTGCCAAGCAAAGCCGATGATTGGGAACTGGAACGCAACCATTATCACCGTAAAAGCACGGAGCAAGACCGACGCAGTAAATCGTTTCAGAAAGAAAAAGGTGAAAACCAAAACGCCCAGGTAGCAGGCCAATGAAATCATGCGCCCCGTGAAAACCAAGTCGTCGCAACCGCCAAAAAGCAGGCCGTTCAGGGCGTTGAAAAACGGGTGGTTGTTGGGTTTGGGATAGTAGGAAATGGCTTGAAAAAAGGGCAGCGAGCCAAAGTTCAGCGCTGAAAATACCTCGTCGGTGGTGTAAATCGTGCTGGGATGCAAGTACCTGCGAGCGTTGATGCCGAGTGAAACTATCAATGTCAAAGCAAAGGCATCGGCCCATTCCAAGTCAGGCAGCTTTAGCCGCAGGGGCTGCATTTTCCAGCAAAACCAAGCTGCCGAAATGGTGGCGCACAGCGCCAGCAAGCACCACCAGTTGCCAGTGGTTTTTGTGTTTTGGGTAAAAAACTCGGATTGCCAAGTGCCAGAACCGTAGAAAATGGGATTCAATGATTTGTACCAAATGGCCAAATCTTCATGGCTCGACGCCCAGTAGGCTGCAGAGCACAACCCTACCCCGGCCACTAATGCCAAGGTTGCAAACCGAAGGATTTTCTTGAAAGGTAGCGACATGAAACTGGCAAATAGAAAACTGAAACTGGATTTTTGCGCTAAGTAACGACGATTGCTCCAAAAGCATGCAACTTGTTTTACCAAAAAAATAAACCAACAAACAAAAGCAAACCCCTCCCAAAATCACAACAATGCCCCAAAAAAATAAAAAAATCAACACCACCCCCATCAAAAACAAGCCTTAGTGTTTGAAAAACAATTTTAGCACCTACCTTTGCCCCCGATTTACAAACCTGCTTTTGACTATTTGCCAATGGCCCAGCAAGGCCAACGGCCAACGGCCAAAAGCCAATAGCATCTTCAAAACATGGCTACCATCCGTTTTCAAGCAATTCAAGAAACCCTGAACAGGAAGCCCGTCGTCGTGAACGAGCCTGCTGTTCGCCGTTCGGAGCTGTACGCTTCCAATGTTTTCACGACCAGCACCGCCAAGCACTACATGCCCAAGGAGGCGTACAATGCCGTGGTATCTGCCAACCTGCACGGCACCAAAATTGACCGAAAAGTGGCCGACCAAGTGGCTGCGGGCATGAAGGCCTGGGCGATGGGCAAGGGCGCCACGCACTACACGCACTGGTTCCAGCCGCTGACCGGGGCCACTGCCGAGAAGCACGATGCCTTTTTTGAGCCAGTCGGCGACGGCACGGCCATTGACAAATTCGACGGTGGCCAGCTCGTGCAGCAGGAGCCGGACGCTTCCAGCTTCCCGAACGGCGGCATCCGCAACACCTTCGAAGCCAGGGGCTACACCGCTTGGGACCCCACCAGCCCCGCCTTCGTGATGGGCACGACGCTTTGCATCCCCACGGTGTTCGTTAGCTACACGGGCGAGGCGCTCGACCACAAAACGCCGCTGCTCCGTGCGCTGCAAAGCATTGACGCTGCCGCAACGGAAGTGGCCCGCTATTTCGACAAGAACGTGAACAAAGTAAGCTGCACCCTTGGCTGGGAGCAGGAGTATTTCCTGATTGACTCGGCTTTGGCGGCTTCCCGCCCAGACCTCACACTTGCGGGCCGTATGCTCCTCGGACATGGCGCTGCGAAGGGCCAGCAGTTGGAAGACCACTATTTCGGCTCCATCCCCGACCGGGCGCTGGCCTTCATGCGGGAACTGGAAATCGAGTGCATCACCCTCGGCATCCCCGTGAAGACCCGCCACAACGAGGTGGCTCCGAACCAGTTCGAGTTGGCACCTATTTTTGAGGAGGCCAACCTCGCCGTTGACCACAACTCACTCCTGATGGACGTGATGAGCAAGGTCGGTGCCCGCCACAACTTTAAAGTGCTGCTGCACGAGAAGCCATTCGCTGGCATCAACGGCTCCGGCAAGCACAACAACTGGAGCATGGCCACCGACACGGGCGTGAACCTGCTGTCGCCCGGCAAAACACCGAAGAACAACCTCCAATTCCTGACCTTTTTCATCAATACCATCAAAGCAGTTTATGAGTACGCTGACCTGCTCCGTGCCGCTATTGCTTCCGCCAACAACGACCACCGTCTCGGTGCCAACGAGGCTCCTCCGGCCATCATCTCCGTGTTCCTCGGCGACCAGCTCTCCAGGGTGCTTGATGAACTGGAAAACGTGTCTGACGGCAACCTTTCCCCTGAGGAAAAAACAGAGTTGAAATTGAACGTGGTGGGCAAAATCCCTGATGTTTTGCTGGACAATACCGACCGCAACCGTACCTCGCCGTTTGCCTTCACGGGCAACAAGTTTGAGTTCCGTGCCGTGGGTTCTTCGGCCAACTGCGCCAAGCCGATGACGGTACTCAGCACGATTGTTTCTCAGCAACTCCGTGAGTTCAAGGCCGAGGTGGATGCCCTCATCGAAGGCAAAAAAATGAAGAAGGACGATGCCATCTTCAACGTGCTGCGGGAATACATCAAGTCCTGCAAGGCTATCCGCTTCGAGGGCGACGGCTACTCTGACGAGTGGGTCGTAGAAGCAGAAAAGCGTGGCCTGAACAATTTCAAGACGACACCGGAGGCATTGAAGGCGCAGGTTTCACAAAAGGCGATTGACCTGTTTGCTGCGCACAGCGTGATGAACCACGTGGAAATCGAGGCCCGCTATGAAATCGAGCTGGAAGAGTACATCAAGAAGGTGCAAATCGAGGGGCGCATCCTTGGCGACATCGCCACGAACCACGTCATCCCTACGGCCATCGCCTACCAGAACACGCTCATCCAGAACGTGCAGGGCTTGAAGGACATCTTCGGCAAGGACTTCGGTCAGTACGCCGAGCAGCAGCTCGACATGGTGAAGGAAATCTCTGGCCATATCAATTCCATCAAGAAGAACGTGGACGACATGATTGAAGAGCGCAAAAAGGCCAATAAGATTGACCATGCCGACCAACGTGCCGATGCCTACTGCAACAAGGTGAAACCCTATTTCGATACCATCCGCTACCACTGCGACAAGCTGGAGCTGATGGTGGACGACGAGCTTTGGCCGTTGACGAAGTACCGGGAGTTGTTGTTTACTCGTTGATTTTCAATAGATTGGAAATAAAGGAGGCCGGGCGGAGACGCTCGGCCTTTTTTTGTTGCACGACAGCAGCTTCGTCTAAAAACAGTGCAAAGGTTTACGGCAAATGCTAAATGTCTTTATTTGCCGTATTTTTGTAGCTAAAAATCAGGCTATGCAGTTTGTAGATATTAAGAACGACGTTGCCTTCCGAAAGATTTTCGGCAACGAGAACAAGAAAATCATACTCATCTCTTTCCTTAACGCCGTGATGAAGTTGAAGGGTAAGGATGTTATTGAGGACGTGGAAATCCTCAACCCTTACCAGTTGCCCATTATCAAGAACCTGAAAGCTTCCATCATTGATGTAAAGGCGAGGGACAAAAAGGGCAAGACCTATATCATCGAAATGCAAGTGGCCGAACCTGATGGCTTGGACAAACGGCTGCTTTACTATGCTAGCAAGGATTATTCACAGCAAATCGAAAGCGGCGAATACTACACCGAACTCAAACCCGTGATTTTCATTGGTATTTTTGATTTTAAGTTTACGCAAAGCAATAAACACCTATCGCACCATGCAGTCTGCGATGTTGAAGACGGTGAGCGGGTCATAAAAGACATGGATTTTTATTTTATTGAACTGCCTAAGTTTAGAAAAGCCTTGGAAGAATTGGTTGAAGTTACGGACAAGTGGATTTTCTTCATCAAAGAGGCTGAAAACTTGGACGTCGTTCCTGAAAACTTGGACGACGAAGGCTTAATGGCAGCATATCAGGATGCCAACAAACATTCTTGGACCAAGGATGAATTGGAAGCCTACGATTATGCTGCAATGAGGGAACAAGATGAAAGAGGAAAAGTAGAATTGGCGGAAAAGAGAGCAGATAAAAAAGCGAAAAATGAAATAGCCAAAGAAATGAAAAACGATGGTGAACCAGTTCATAAAATAATGAAATACACAGGTCTGACGGAAGATGAAATCAATGAAATTTAAAATGGCCGAAATGAGCGTCCCCGCCTGTTTGAGGCAAAACCTAGACCCAAAAAAATTATTGCTAAATTTCTGATACATAATTCGAGTCCACATGTACAGTTCCGATGAAATCAAGGAAAAATATGAACGGTTTGACAACGCATCTATTTTACGAATTGCAGTGAATGAATCAAGGGGCTTGAGGGATGAAGCAGTAACGTTTTTAATAGATGAAATCAAAAAAAGAAACTTGGATTCAAGTTTAATTGACTGGATTAATGCAGAAAGAAGACTGCTTTCAACAGCAGAATTATCCAAGTTGAAAAACATCGTCAAAAGTTGTCGCTGTTGTATTTGTCAAAAAAATCACAGCCTTTTTGGATACGAGTTTAAAACAATAACAAGTATATTGATAGAAGCAATTGTAACGCATCAAAAAATTATTGTGTGCCAGGGTTGCGGTGAAAATAAAAGGAAAAAATCTGCAATCTGGTCTGCAATATTTGGTTGGTGGTCAATGTCTGGAATCATTTCAACACCTTTTATCTTAGTTGAGAAAATCAAGGCATTAACCAATGAAAAGCATCAAAGTGATACAATTATTGAGGCATTTATATTGGAAAACATTGGAACAATTACCATCAATCATGAAAAGCAAGAGGTAATTCAAGAATTATTAAATCGGCTTTATTTTCCAGAAGAGGAATAACCTTGATATTAATAGTTGTATAGCTATTCTAGCAGGGTAATT
>JALOMF010000356.1 GCA_025455635.1 Saprospiraceae bacterium
AACCCCTCCGCTCGTTAATGACGCCACTTTCATTTGAAAGCGTTGCCTACATTTGCCCCCTTTAATTCCTCGAATCCTCAAATATTCAATCAAATGTCAATAGTTCAAGAATTCAACGACTACCGGGCAAAAATGAACGAGAAGATTTTTGCCCAAAATAACAAGGCGCTCAACCGCTTTTTTGCACTCGACAAAAACTGCTACGAGGCTGGTGCGCTCGATGTAAAAACCAAGGAACTGCTCGGCCTCGTCGCCTCGATGGTGCTGCGCTGCGACGACTGCATCCGCTACCACCTTGGCACTTGCCATGAGTTGGGAGTGAGCCGGGAGGAGATTTTCGAGGTGTTCTCCATCGCCAACCTCGTAGGCGGTTCCATCTGCATCCCCCACACCCGCCGGGCGGTGGAGTATTGGGAGGCATTGGAGGCAGGTGAATAATCTACAATTTACGAATGACGATTTACGAATTGTACAAGCAACGGGCGGAGGAGTTCAGCTCAGAAGCTGAACAATTGCGCAGCAAATACGACCGCTACTCCTGGGTGCGGCTGCTGGTATTTTTGGCAGGGATAGGTCTTGCGGCCTTGCTTTTTACTTGGCAGTGGGCGGTGGCATCGGTGTATTTGCTGCTGTTCCTCGGCGGGTTTTATCGGTTGATGAAATGGCACCTGGGCATCCAAGCCGAAGCCGAACATGCCGAGCGGTTGAGCGCCATCAATGCCGCCGAGCTGCGGGCCTTGTCGCATGATTTTGGTGGGTTCCCGGATGGCAAACGCTTCCTTCGCAACGACCACCCGAATGCCCTCGACCTCGACCTTTTCGGGCCACATTCCATGTTCCAAGCGAGCTGCCGGGCCACTACCTCCATCGGTCAGGCGTGCCTGGCGGATTACCTGCTCGAACCCGCCGAGGTGGCGACCATTGCGGAGCGCCAAACTGCCATCACTGAACTGCGGCCC
Organism: Saprospiraceae bacterium; assembly: GCA_025455635.1. Taxonomy (GTDB): domain Bacteria; phylum Bacteroidota; class Bacteroidia; order Chitinophagales; family Saprospiraceae; genus UBA6168. The sequence goes on from JALOMF010000356.1 coordinate 960, forward strand.
ATGCTCGACTGGCGGCAGAACCTGCAAGCCCACGGCCTCGAAACCGCCGACGACCCGCACCACCTCGACCTGCTGCGGGCCTGGCTCAACGACCCCGACCTCGTCCGTGGCAACCGCCTTTGGACGCTCGCTTCGCAACTCGCCCCTTGGTATTTTTTGGCTTGCTTCGCAATATGGGTGACGCTCGTACCTTGGCCCATTTTTGTGGTCATGCTCTTACCTATTTTTTTTGTTTTGAAAAAAACAAATGAGGAAGTAGGCCGAATACACCTTCGCACCGCCCATGCAATGGAATCGCTGGCAGCCTACGCCCGCATCCTGCAATACATTGAAAACCAGTCGTTTACCTCGGATTTACCCAACCGTTTAAGAAGCAAACTGACAGCAGCAGATGGCAAGGCGTCCCACCAAATCGGGCAATTGGCCTATATCATCCGGCAGCTGAACATGCGCTTCAATTTCTTCGCCATCCTGCTCAACATCGGTTCGCTTTGGGACCTCCGCTACGTGCTACGGCTGGAAAAATGGCGGGCGGCCCACCGTGACAAACTGCCCGGCTGGTTCGATGCCCTTCGGGAAATGGAGGCTTTGAGCAGCTTGGCCAACCTCTGGCACAACAACCCGGATTGGGTGCTGCCCCGTCTCACCGAAAAAAATCACCTAGAGGCAGTCGCACTCGGCCACCCGCTCATCCACCCTGGCAAGCGCCGCACGAACGATTTCACGATGCCCACCCGTGGCCATATCAAGCTCGTGACGGGTTCCAACATGGCGGGCAAAAGCACTTTTCTGCGCACCGTCGGCCTGAACGTGGTGCTGGCACAGGCTGGGGCACCCGTTTGCGCCAGCGCCTGCTCGCTCTCGCCCATGCGGGTGTTCACCTCCATGCGCACCCAGGATGATTTGTCGGAGAGCACTTCCTCGTTTTATGCGGAACTGAAGCGGTTGAAATTCATTATCGAAGCGGTGAAGAACGCTGATAGTCAAGGGCTTCCGGTCTTTTTCCTCCTCGACGAAATCCTGAAAGGCACTAATTCAGTGGATAGGCACACGGGTTCGGCGGCGCTGATCCTGCAGCTCATCCGGGTGCGGGGCGGTGGCATAATCGCCACGCACGACTTGGAACTGGGCCGCATGGAAGCCGAGTCGGGCGGCTCGGTGGAGAACCTATGCATGGAGGTGGAAATCCGGGACGGACAACTGTTTTTTGACTATAAAATCAAGCCCGGCGTGAGCAAGAGCTTCAATGCCACGCTGCTGATGCGGCAGATGGGGATTGAGGTTTGAAAGCATGGAGGTATGGAGGCTCGGAGGCATTCGATTTTAATTTTTGGATGAAAATTCGTTTCTTGATGGCAAATTAATGACTCGACATGACAACCGTCCACCTTGCCGGAAATGCCTACCAGTTTTATCTTTCGAGGGTGCCTGCCACGCAGCGATTGAGCTTGGTCTTGGTACCGATGGGCGTGAATCAGAATGAAGGCATGGAGTGGCAACGGCGACTGTACGAGTTGCATGAGTTGTTGGACGCTCATTTTTACCCGATAGAAAGCGAAATTATGTTCAAGCCCATCTTCCCCGGCTCGGCGGATATGCTGGAAATAAATATTGGGCTGGGGAATTTCCCCGTTGACAGGGTGGCTGAATTAATACGGCAGGAATTAATGCAGTTTAAATAAAAAAGCACCCTGATAAATCAAGGTGCCTCCGTAATTAATTTGTGCCTATAAAACCAAATTATATCTCCACCCATTCATTGTTTTGAAAAACACGGGAACGGGTAAAAAAGCGCAGCCCCAGTGGTATTTCCAACGAAAAACTGGCACCTCGCCCTTTTGTAATGTCAATAATCAATTGCGTATGCTGCCAGTATTCGTATTGGAAAGCTGACATATAAAACGGGCAGCCTTCTATATTGCCCAATAATACGTCATTATCACCTATCATTAATTCCCCCGCAGGAAAACACATCGGAGCCGAGCCATCGCAGCAGCCGCCGCTTTGGTGGAACATTAAATCGCCATGAATGGCTTTTAATTCATTAATTACCTTGGCAGCTTCATCCGTTACCAATACTTTGGCGGTATCCATTGTTTCGCTTTATTGTTGTATTGCTGAATTGCCGTCCCTTAAAGTATGGCACGAACAATTCAACAATATAACCATCCAACAATTCACTAAAAGAAGCCCATCGGATTCTTGTCGTAAGAAATCAGCATGTTCTTCGTCTGCTGGTAGTGGTCGAGCATCATTTTGTGGGTCTCCCGGCCAATGCCGGACTTTTTGTAGCCGCCGAAGGAGGCGTGTGCAGGGTAGAGGTGGTAGCAATTGACCCAAACCCGGCCAGCCTGAATCTCACGGGATACCTTGAAGGCTTGGTGCATGTCCCTCGTCCAAACGCCGGCACCAAGGCCGTAGAGGGTGTCGTTGGCGATTTCGAGGGCTTCTGCTTCATCCTTGAAGGTGGTCACAGAAAGCACTGGCCCGAAAATTTCCTCTTGGAAAATCCGCATCTTATTGTGGCCCTTGAACACGGTCGGCTGGATGTAGTAGCCGCCGTCATTGCTCAGGTCGCTGGCATCGCCGCCGCATAGCACTTCGGCACCTTCCTCCTTGCCTAGCTTGAGGTAGCTCAAGATTTTCTCGTACTGGTCGTTGCTGGCCTGAGCGCCCATCATCACGGAATCATCGAGCGGATTGCCCATTTTGATGGCCTGCACCCGTTGCACTACCCGCTCCATGAACTTGTCGTAAATGCTTTCCTGTACGAGCATCCGGCTGGGGCAAGTGCAGACTTCGCCTTGGTTCAGGGCAAACATCACGGCCCCTTCAACGGCTTTGTCGAGGAACTCGTCATCGTCGGCCATCACGTTTTCAAAAAAGATGTTCGGTGATTTGCCTCCCAGTTCCAATGTGACGGGTATGATGTTTTCCGCTGCGTACTGCATGATGAGGCGGCCCGTGGTGGTCTCGCCCGTGAAGGCGATTTTGGCAATGCGTGGGTTGGTGGCCAAGGGTTTGCCTGCTTCGATACCAAAGCCGTTCACGACGTTGAGGACGCCAGCAGGCAGGATGTCTTGGATGAGTTCCATCAAAACGAGGATGGAAGTTGGCGTTTGTTCGGCGGGTTTCAGCACGACGCAGTTGCCAGCGGCAAGGGCAGGAGCGAGCTTCCAGGTGGCCATCAAAAGCGGGAAGTTCCAAGGGATGATTTGCCCGACCACGCCCAACGGCTCTTTCACTTGCATGGAAACGGTGTTGGCGTCCAACTCGGACATGGTGCCTTCATCGGCCCGGATGCAACCGGCGAAATAGCGAAAGTGGTCAATGCAAAGCGGGATGTCGGCGGCGAGGGTTTCCCGGACGGCCTTGCCGTTTTCCCAAGTCTCCACCACGGCCAGTTGGGCGAGGTTTTGCTCCATGATGTCGGCAATTTTCAGGAGCATGTTGGAGCGGGTGCCAACGGAAGCTTTGTTCCAAGTCTTGGCAGCCTCGTGGGCTGCGTCGAGCGCCAGCTCGATGTCTTCTTTGGTGGAACGGGGCACTAGGCAGAACGCCTTGCCATCCACTGGGGAGGCATTTTCAAAATATTGGCCCTTAATGGGTGGCACCCATTGTCCGCCAATAAAGTTTTCGTACTGCGATTTGAATTCAGGTTTGCTGTATACCATTTTTGTAAAATTTAGTGATAATTGGTTGATTGAACAGTGCAAAGAACTATATTTGTCCTGCCACAGACTTGAACCAAATTATCACTAAATAGCACGATAGTATCATTTTTGAACATGCAGCGCACCAATTCGCATATCAGCCACCTTCACCGGGCAAATAAGTTGGAAACGCTCGTCGAAAACCGCACTGCGTACACCACCGACGAAGCCGAATTGAGCATTTATGAAACTTATGAATATGCCGAAAGCGTAGGCTTGACTTTTGATTACCCGGTTTTTGTAAGCATGATTTCCGGTAAAAAAGTGATGCACTTCAAGGGGCAAGACCCCATGCCGTTCACGCCCCATGAATCGCT
>JALOMF010000357.1 GCA_025455635.1 Saprospiraceae bacterium
AGAGGAGGAGATGCCAAAAGCGCTTTTCAAAGTGTTTTGACTCCATTTGATTTCGTTTTGATTTGTGGTTCTGTCCCAAATTCCATTTTCTTTTACTACGATTTGTGGCCTTCGGTCAAAAAGGTGAAAAAAACCGAGAATGATGCCTAATCCAAAAAATACTATTCCGAACCATCCCCAAAACTCTTCGCTTTTAGGGTTGTCATCATCGAAGTGCACCCAAATTCCCATTGCAACAAATGGCAAAGACATAACAATTAACTTGATTGCTTTCCAAGGTGATTTACAGAGCTTGTATTCAGGCATTTATTCTTGCTTGAAAGGTAATTCTTGGGCTTTATTCGCCAAATCCACATTCACCAGCACCGCCATGCAAAGAAAGAAAAACGACCCGATTTTATCCGTTTCCACGAGGTCGTTCATCAGCAGCAGGGCGTCAATGGTGACGGTGCTCATCAGTACCATCATCACCAATCTACGGCGGTCGGGGTCAGATGTTTGGTGGTAGATGGCCTCGCCCTTCAAAAGTACGATGAAAACCAATGCCACGAACAGCAGCGCCCCAATATATCCCTGCTCCACGGCCACCATCAGGTAATAACAGTGGATGCCGGAGCCTTCCGTGTTGTCGCTGACGTAGGTGCGGAAGCCGTGCAGGGTGTAGGTCTTGTAAAACGCCGTGAACGTGCCCGGCCCAAAGCCTAACCAGGGCCGCTCGCCAATCATGTGTCCGCCCGCCACCCAGCGATAGACCCGCTCCATCGTGCTCACGTCCTGCCCTTTGGTGGTCGCACTCAGCAGGTCGCCGAAGTCCTCGTGGGTGATGGTCTTTTCGTAGGTCGGCTTGTGGTCGAGGTAGTTGTTGTGGCGCACCATGCCGTAAATGTAGAGCAGTGCCAAGATGCTGGCCACGACCAACGTGGGCTTCATCAGCCGCCATTTCACCACAAAATAAGCGCACACGGCAATGGCCAATGCCCCATAAGCCGCCCTCGTGAACGAGTATTGGATGCCGATGAGCAGCAGCCCAGTTGCGCCAGCCAACAGCCACCACTGCCACGACCACGTGCGGTACATCTGCCGGGTGAACCAGACGAAGGGGAAAAAAATGGTCATCATGCAGGCGTAGGCTACTTTGTTGCGGTAGAACGGCTGCACGATGGTGTGTATCTCGGCGAAGCTGAAGCCGATGGCGGCGTGGTTTTTCAGTACGTAAAGCATCGTGCCCACCAGCGGCACTAGCACGACCCAAACCAGCGTCTTCAGGTCTTTTTCTTCTTTCAGAATACTGCCCGCCAAGAAGAAGAACGAGGTCACGTACCAGATTTTGGCGAGCGAATATTTCAGCGAAATCAGCCAGTCCTGGGAGGTGATGGAGGTGAAGAAGAACCAGCCTAGGTGCAGCAGCAGCGCCAAAGTGATGGGGTGCCGCAGGAAGTCGGAGCGGAGCAGCCGCCCATTGCGAAGCACGTACAAAAAGTAGATGCCCAGCAGCGAAACCATCATCAGCTCGGTGGGCATGTCGGTCACGGTGCCGTTGGGGAGCCAGACCTCCACAGTGAGCGGGATGAAGAAAAACAGCAGGAAAAACAGCTTGCGAAAGTCCACCACGGCGAGGTAGCCGTAGATGGCCAGTGCCGGGATGCCCGCCAAGAACCACCAGTTGCCAGCAAGGCCCACGAGCAGGCTCACCACCACGATGGCGGAGTAGCCGATGAGCAAGTTGCGGGTTTGGAGGTCGGCGAGGGTCACTTATAGGCTTCGTTTAGTTACTGAAAATTGAAATGGTCTGTCATTTATATATGGTATTTTTTGACCAATACAATAGAGCCTCCATGCCTGTTCCCGTACTTTAAGCATGGCTTCCCATCGTTCAGTGGCTGGCCTCATCCTCCAATAAGCGACGTCGTTTTCCTGTTCGCCTATCTTCGTTTTTTTGATTATTTTGACACCTTCCATAATTTAGCTTTTGTCAAAATTAGGCATTTTTCCCATTTACGATTTCCCGCCAGTTAACGTCCCGGTAAGTATCAAATATCAGCACACCCAACACGCTGAAAATGAACGCAATAGCCGTGGCCGCCACCACCATCAGTGCCCGCTTGGGCCGCTCCTTGATGACGGGCACTTGGCCTTCTTCCAAGAGGAAAATAGCCGGGAACTCGGAATTGAACCCTGCCTTCGACATCTTATAATGCTCCTTGTCCTCGGCCAATTGCTCGCTGGCCTGCAATTGCGACTCCACGAGGTAGTCCATCAGGGCCATGCCCTGGTTGAAGGTGTCAAGGCGGGTGTAGAGCTGCTGCAACTGGCTTTCGTAGCCCGTGATATTGGCTTGCAGCAGGGTCAGCGTGTCTTTTTGGCGGAAATTGGCATTGCGGAGCGACGCCATCCTCGCACGGGACTGGTTCAGCTTGGCCTCGCCCGTGGCGATGAGTTCCGACAGGTTCTCGGACTGGGCCTTGGTGTTGTAAACCCCGTAGCGCAAGCGGATTCGCTGCATCGAATCGTTCATCATCTTCATGTCGGCCTCCTTCTGGGCAATGTTTTCCTCGAAAGTGCGCACCGTCTTTGCTTGGGCGGCCTTTATCACTTCCTGCGCCATGTTGTTGATGAAATTGCGGGCGGCGTTGGTCATGCGGGCGGCGGTTTCCTTGTCCTCGTCCTCGATGCTCAGTTCGATGGCGTCGTACTTCGTCTTCACCACATCGAAATGGCTCTGGAACTCCAAGGCCACATAATACGACCCCCGTGGGCTTTTCGGGTCAATGTCATAGCGCTCGTACAGGTCGAAGCTGTCCACCATGAACGCTACGAGTTGCCCGCTGTTGGCGATGCTGAGGATGCGGTCAATATCGTTCTCCGTACCATAATAGTCGGGGGCCTCCGCCGAAATGCCGAAAATGGACGCAGGCACGGCAAGGTCAGGGCTGGCAGCGTAGAATATCGTGGTGGATTTGTAGTAAACGGGCAGCACCAGCGACACGATGGCCGCCCCAATGGCCGTGGCCGCACAGGTGGCGATGATGATTTTTTTCCACTTAAACAGGGTGGCGATGACGCCGAGTAGGTTGTCCTTTGTATCCATGAAAATTGTAAGGGTGTTCGGTGATTCGTGATTCGTGACGGGGGCTGCCCACTCACCGCTCACCAATCACCAAGCACAAGCGGGTGCAAAACTAAGCAGAAACCCCGTGCCTTCACCTCATCCTTGTTTTTTAAGCAAGGCCAGCACCGATTTCAGGCTAATCATGCGGAGCAAGAACGCCAAGAACAGTCCGAATGCTATGGCTGCGCAAAATTTAAGGAGCCAACCGTAGCCAGTCAGTTGGAGCAGCCCCCAATTTGCGAAGCAGACCAACAAAACAAAGGCCCCAATCTTGTAAAACTGCCTCGGCTCGAAGGGCAAGGCCAGCTCTTTTTTCGCCAAAACCATCATGCCCGCCATCACGAAGCCTTGGGTGAAAAACGCTGACATGCCCGCCCCCACAGCCTTCATCGGGGGAATGAGCAGCAGGTTTAGCGCCACGTTCACGGCGATGGCGGCAAGGAAGATGCGGTTCATTTTGCGCAAGCTATCATTGGCGGTGAGCAGGGTGGTGTAGATGAACGCCCCGCTGAACGGCACCAGCGTCAGGATGACCCAGCCCAGCACCTCGCCGTGGTAGGCCGTGCCTTCTTTGGGGTAAATGGCCAGCATCAGCTCCGACCGGAACGTGAAACAGGCCACGGCGAGGGTGAGGGTGCCAGCGAGGATGAGCTGGAAGGAAAGGCGAAGCAAATCTACGATTGACGATTGACGATTTACGATTGCGGATTGCGGATTGACGATTGCGGAACTTGTCCCGACACCTCGGGATTGGCCGGAAGTCCGCAGCAGGCTGGAGAACATGGGCAGCAGCAGCCCGGCAAACAGGTAGCCTGCCATGTTCAGTGCATCCAATAGGCGGTAGGCGGCGGCATAGACCCCGGCCTCGTGGCGGCCCTCGTCGCCCGTCAGGTACTCCAGCAGCACGATGTCCATGCGGATATAGGCCGTCATCAGGAACACGGCAAGGGCGTAGGGGGCCGATTTTTTTAGGATGAAAAAAACGAGCGCCCAGTTGGGCCGCCAGCGGATGGGCTTCGGCAGGTTTTTGAAAACAAGGTAAAAAGCCACGGCTGCCGTCAGCGCCCAGCTCAGGTTTTGGGCATGTACGAACCACTCAACCTTAAAATTGTCATTCCCGGAGGGAACCCAAGGCGTCCAGAGCAGCACGGCGCAAATGACAATCAGCAGTATTTTATCAAACGTGGAAAGGAAACTATCGGTGCGGTACAGGCCCAATCCGCTCACATTGGAGCGAAGCCACGCCACCGTGGAAATGAGGACGTGGTTCAGTGCCACGAACAGCAGCAGCCCCCACACCTCCGCCTCGAAGCCCCGTACCAGCGCCGCCACAAAGACCAGCACGAGGTAAATCGCCGCCAGCAAGACCTTGATTATCAGCGTGTTGGGGAAAAGCTTGGCTGCCAATTGCGGGTGCCTCGCCACCGTCCGGCTGTTGAAATAATGGATGCCGAAATCGTTTACCATGAACAGCAGATAGGCGAAACTGACCAGCGTGGCGTACAGCCCGTACTGCTCCGTGCCCACCCGCTCCTGCACCGTCCGCTCGATGCCGAACACGTAGAACGGCTTGATGAGCAGGTTCACCAAGACGAGGAAGGCGGCATTCAAGAGAAATTCTCTGTTCAAAGTACAGGTGGCTGGATGCTGGTTGTGGCCTGCCTGTCGGCAGGAAAAGATGCTGGTTCCCCGAAACCTTGGGTCCAATATCAAGACGCAAAGTTCGCTATCCTTTCGTTTTCAACTGTAATATTAATTTCGCCCCCGAAACTTGAAACCAATCCCGCTTCCGCAAGTATCAGTTATCCCCACAAGAACCGCCAGCATCAAGCATCCAATATTTTGAAAGATAAACTACAACTTCTCCAGCAGTCCCTCG
>JALOMF010000358.1 GCA_025455635.1 Saprospiraceae bacterium
CAATAGAAGGAAAAGTGTTTTCGAGAATTTCATAACAGATTGATTTATAAATATTTGTGAATAATTTCAATCTACTGTGGGTAGGCCAAGTCCATCGCCTCCATCGCCTCACAAACGGCCTTTGAAATGATATAATCCCGGTACCAACGCTCATCCACTGGCACGATGGTCCAAGGGATGGTGCTCCAATTGATGGCGTCGGAATAGCAGCGCATGTAATCGTCCCATTTCTCCCGTTCCTTCCAGTCGCCGTCGTTGTGCTTCCAGCGTTTTTCCGGCTCGTCAATCCGCTCCTGCAACTGCTTTTCCTGCTCCGCTTTCGAGATATGTAGGCAAAACTTCAAAACGGTTGTTTGGTTGTCAAAAACAAGCAATTCTTCGAAGGCATTGATGGCGGCCATGCGCTTGTGTACCCGTGCTTCGTCTATCCAGCCGTTCACCCGCTGCACCAGAATATCCTCGTAATGCGAGCGGTTGAAAACCTTGATATGACCCTTGGCTGGCACCTGCTGGTGAACCCGCCAGAGAAAATCATGGCCGAACTCGATTTCCGTCGGCTTTTTGAAAGCGTAAACGCTCAAGTTGAAAGGCGTACATTCCTTGAACACGTTTTTAACAGCGCCGTCCTTGCCACTGGCGTCCATGCCTTGCAGGATGATGAGCAGTGAGTGCTTTTCCTGCGCCCGCATCACTTCGTTCAGCTCGCCGATTCGCTGGCAGTATTTTTCCGTCAGTGCCTTGATGTCGCCCTTGTCGGTGCCCATGGGCGGAGCGGTCGCTATGGTTGAAAGGTCTATCATTTTAAATTGAATTACGATTTACGATTTACGATTTACGATTTACGATTTACGATTTACGATTGAGTAACTGCTTGAAATTCAAATAGTTGCGTTGAAATTTAAGTCAATACTATTTTCAACGACCTACACCTGCCATTTTTTTTGCTATTTAAACCTAAAACCAGCGGTCGTTGTCGCACGTCTACCATCCACCGTTAGCCGTTAGCCGTTAGCCGTCCACCGTTAGCCATTCCTTCGCTGCTGCTCGTGCTCTTTCATCAGCTTGCGGATGATGTTTTTCACCTGCACGCCGAAGTCTTTGCTCAAAATCCAGTTGCCGTAGTTGGGTTCCATGTCGAACACTTTGAGCACGGGCACGCCAGTGTATTTGCCAAAATTGAACACGATTTCGCCATGCTCGTTGAGCTTGAGGCGGTTGGTCACGTCAATGGTCTTGGTGTCCTGCGTGAAATCGTGCAGCGCCTGCATGTCGTTCACCACGGGGGCGGGCGTCACGTTGCCGTCATCGTCCCGGAAGTCCACGCCATCATAGCGCTCCAACTGTCCCTTGAAAACATCAATCGTGGCCCGCACGTCGGCCATGGCGTCATGGGCATCCTCGATTTCCTTGCCGCAATAAAACCGCAGTGCCGCCTTCAGGTTCCGGGGTTCCATTTTGTAAAAAATGCGCTGCACATCCACCAACCGCCGCTTGTCGGGGTCAAAATCAAAGCCCGCCCTGGCGAACTCTTCCATGATGAGCGGCAGGTCGAAGCGGCTGATATTGTAGCCCGCTAGGTCGGCATCCCCGATGAAATCGTAAAGCTGCTGTGCCACTTGCTGGAACGTGGGCTTGTTGGCCACATCGCTGGGCGTGATGCCGTGAATGCTCATGGCCTCCGCCCCGATGGGAATACCGGGGTTGATGAGCATTTCCAGTTCGGCTGGCTCCCGGCCATCTTTGTGGTACTTGATGATGGCTATCTGCAAAATCCGGTCACGAATCACGTTCAGTCCCGTGGACTCGATGTCGAAGAAGCAGAGGTCTTTTTTTAGGTTGAAAACCATAGTTGGATTGTTGGATTGCTGGATTGTTGGAATTGCTGGTTTGCTGGTTTGTTGTGATTGTCACGGAACACGTTGTACGGGCAACAATCAAGCAATCCAACAATCATTTCTTAGTTTCAGGTAGCAGTACCACGCCATTGGCCAAGAACTTAAGCTCTTCTTTGGGTTGTGTGATGGCGGCTATTTCTTCTTTCGATTTGCCTTCGTCCTCGGCATAGTGCTTCAGGTCTTCCACCGAAGTCGTATCACGAAAGGCATATCCCTCCATCACGACCTCACGCCCGGCGATGTCTTTTGGGAGGAAGAAAGCGTAGTCCTTGAACTTGACGAACATATCGCCTGCTTGGTCGTCGTGGAGGTTGACCCAGCAGCCTTTCACTTGGCAAACGGATTCGACTTTGCCCTTCACCTTGACGAGCACGGAGTCTTGGCCCTGCATTTTTGCGAGCATCTCTGGCATGGTCACGGCGCCGTCGGCGGTGATGGCGTCACCGAAAGTTTGTGCTTGGCCGGTTTGAGCAGTGGTGTCGGCAGGTTGTTCGCTGCCACAGGCGGTCAGTAGGAAGGCCATGACGGCCAGGAGGAAGGTAGATTTCAACATGGTATGTGATTTTAAGTGATAGGGCTTATTGGTCGGTTGGGGCAAAAGTAGCCAATCATTTTGAAAGCCCGAACTGCAGCATTGGAAGTGCTGGGTGTTTTTTTTCCCTTAAAAATAATCGTCATAAAATAAGTGGCGGAGGGGCCTGCGTTTGAGTTGTGCAATTTCAAAACGAGCATCCTGCACTTCCCTTCAAATCCATTTTTAGAACATACATCCACAAATCCGCAATCGCCACCATGCAACAAGATTACCTATTTGTTACTGATTATTTTTTCATAAAAATCAAAACCCGGAACAATGAGGAATGTAATGCAATGCAGTGCGGTGATGGGGTTCACCCTCCTTTTTTTCTCGCAAATCAGCGCCGAAACTTCGGTTGATTTACCAATTTCAAGCCCCACAGGTTGCGTGAGCGGCGACTGCCGCAACGGCTACGGCACCTACCAGTACCCCAACGGCAACCGCTACATCGGCGACTTCAACGACGGCAAGCCCAATGGCAAGGGCATCCTCTACTGTGCCAACGGCAACAAGTACATCGGCCACTGGCAGGACAACTGGCAGCAGGGCGAGGGCAAGTTCATCTTCAACGAAGGGCACGAGTATTTCGGGCAGTTCCAGCGCAGCCAGTTCCACGGCAAGGGCGTCATGAAATACGCCAACGGCGATGTGTACGATGGGGACTGGGTCGCCAACACGCCGGAGGGCCACGGCAGCTACTCCTTCCACACGGGCGACCGCTACGAGGGGCAGTTCCGGCAGGGGCGCTTCAACGGCCAGGGCACCATGTTTTACAAAAACGGCGCTCGATTCACCGGGGGTTGGCAGGACAACGCCAAGCATGGCAGTGGTGTTTTTTACGATGAAAATGGCCGTGGAACCAACGGTGATTGGGTGAACGGCAAATCAAAAAGCAGCAACCAGCCAGCAACTGCAAACGAGGAAATCGAACCAAGCCAAGGTGCTTCGCAAACCAGGGTATCGGATTTTGATGTGCCTGCCTTCGACCCGCAAGTGAAAGTCTGGGCGGTGGTGGCAGGCGTGGCCAATTACGAGCACATGCCCGCCCTGCGCTACACCGACGACGACGCTTACCAGTTTTACGCCTTCCTGAAAAGCCCTGAGGGCGGGGCGCTCCCCGACGGGCAACTCAAGGTGCTCGTGGACGACAATGCCACCCGTGACAACCTGCTGGCGGCCATGAGGAGCACCTTCCGGCAGGCCGACGAGAACGATGTGGTGCTGTTCTATTTCTCCGGCCACGGCATCGAGGGGGCCTTCGTGCCCGTTGATTTTGATGGGTACAGCCACCGCCTCGAACATTCCGAGATTCGCTACATCCTGGAGCAGTGCCATGCCCGCCAGAAGCTGGTGCTGGGCGATGCCTGCCATTCGGGGTCGCTCATCGGTGGGCAGTTCACGCCCGACCTTCTGGCCGCCAAAGCACCGACCGTCGGCGATATGTTGAGCAAGTATTACAAGGCGTTTGAAGATTGCGAGAGCGGCACGGCTCTTTTCATGTCGAGCAAGGGGGCAGAGGTCTCACTGGAGGACACTGGGCTGCGTTCGGGCGTTTTCAGCCACTTCCTGATTCGGGGCCTGAAGGGCGAGGCCGATGCCGACAAGGACAAAATCGTGAACATCACCGAGCTGTTCGGCTACGTGAAAACCAAAGTTGGCGGCTACACCGCTGGTGCGCAGACGCCCGTACTGACTGGCAAATACGACGGTAGGCTGCCCGTCGGGGTGGTGCGTTGAGCGGCAGGATAGGGTAGCTTTTTTACGTTCGGAGGCCAATATGATGTGATGTCATATTGGCCTTTGCATTTGAGGCGGCGGATGGTTTGTTATAGCATGGGCGAAGCCGTATATTTTACAAACCAGTCTTTTTTTCAAGACAATTTTTTTTGAAATAAAGTATTTACATTTGCTTTGCAAAACTGCCAAACACTGGCACATTGCAGCTTTCCTTCTGGTTCATGTCTGAAAAAATACTGGGAAATCTTGTTGACTTGTGCACCAAAATGCCTCTCAATCAATAGCCATTTTACTTGGGTAAATTGCCGTAAGTACATGGTTTTCAGTGTTTTTCAAATAATAAAAATTTAAGATAAAAGTGGCTCGCATTTTGTTGTGATGCCACGACGCTTTTTCCTTCATCAAACTCTTTTCTCAATGAAAAATCTCTATTCAAAGTCGGTTTTGCTCCTCTGCTTCTCATTGTTTTCGGTGGCTATTTTTAGCCGGATACTGGGGGTCATGCCCGGTTTTTCACTACAAAGCCCGCCCATTCCCGCCAAACAAGTGGGCAGTGCCGTGGCCCAGCTATTGGAGAATCCACCAGTGTTGATTGATTGTGGTGAGAACTACTACGACCCCGGAGGGCCGACCGGCGATTACCAAAACAACCAAGTGACCCAAACCACCATCTGCCCGACTACTCCCGGCGAGTTCGTGGAAGTTACTTTCACCAGTTTTGACACGGAGTTCAACTACGACATATTGTATGCTTACAATGGCAATAATACATT
>JALOMF010000359.1 GCA_025455635.1 Saprospiraceae bacterium
AATGACCTGAAATCATATGTTTTTGGCGCCGCCTCCTGCATTGAAAATATGGAAGCTGAATTAAATTTCCGGAAAGTATGGTAATTGAACACCATGTCGAATTCATGCTCGATGGAAAACTGGCGAATCAACTGTGTCTCGGCCTCGGAGAACGGCGCCGTGCCCCGGTACACCTCGGAATTGGGTTCACCGGATGAGCCAATATTGTCATAAGCCCAGTGCATGGCGTAATTGCGGTTGAGGTCCACGCCGTAGGAGCCATCGGCATTCAGCCTGCGGTTTTTGCGCCAGAAGCCGCCGCCGTCGGGGTCGGTGGTTTCGTTGTAAACATAGCCGTCGGGGTTCACGCAGGGCACGAAGTATATTTCAGTATGGTCCACCAGGAACTTGATTTCCGGGTCGGTCTCGTAGTTTTCGAGGAGGTACCACATGAAGAAGAGCAATTGCGACATGCTGTTCGGCTCCCGTGCGTGGTGCAGGGCGTTGAAGAAGATTTCCGGCTCGTCCGTCTCGTCTTCATTGGGGTTGTCCGATATTTTCACCCAGTGAATGGGGCGGCCCTCGAAGGTGGTCAGGGTCTGGCTGATGGGCTGTTTTGCTTTAAAAAGGCCGGGGTACATGTCGGCCATATTGTCCAGCACGTCCAGCATTTCCTGGTATTTGTGGTAGCCAGCCATGCTGCCGTAGGTGTAGTTGGCCGGGGTCTTGATATCGTTGCCATTGCAGGTGGGCAGCGAGCGGCTCACCACCGATTCGCCCCGGCGGTTGCCATCGAGCAGGTACTGCTTCAGGTCGGGGATGATGATGTCGGTGGAAAAGCCCGCCTGCCGCATGGCCGCAATCTCGTGCTCGGCGTACTCGCCGATGAACCACGAGCCATGCTGGTGGTAGCCGTGTTCCACCTCCACGCCAAGCTGCGCCAGTTGGGCGATGGTATGCGTTTCGTCAAAATGGATTTTCACCTTGGAATAGCGCTGGGCGCAGAGTGTGGTGGCACTGGCCACGAGGCAGAGGAGAAGAAGGAGCTGTTTTTTCATCGGAAAAGGATTTTGTGGGGGACAAGGTACGGAGGGTTTTCAAGCAGTTGGCCATTAAAATCAGGGGCATGACGGCTGTGTTGCATTTGGCCGCTTGCCTGTTGTTTATTTTTGAGCTTCGCAATTTATACTTAAAAACACTTACCATGCTTAAATACGCTTTCCGATTAATGCTTGGCCTTGCCCTGCTGCCGCAATTGGGTTTGCTGGCGCAAGAAACAGCCGCCGATTTGCCTGTGCGCAAATACCATATTGCCAATATCCGCACGAAATTATCCCTGCGGGAAATGGGTTTGAACCTGACTCCGTTTGCGCAGCGAATGCCGTGGCTGAGTATCGGTGCGGGCTACCGGATTGGCTCCAGGTTCATGCGGAATGCCAGTTGCCTGCTTGGTGAAAATGCCAGCTTGAACGGCAGCTTCGGCGGCCCGTTTGTGGTGCTGGGCTACGACTCGAAGAACAAGATGGAAACCCTAAATACCGGGTTCGCTGCCTTCGTGGGGTACAAACACCTCAGCGCTGGGCGTTACTCGTACACCGAAAGTGATTGCCTTATGGGTAGCTACAGCATGGCAACCTACAAAAAATACGAAGCTACGGCAGAAGAGGTTTTCTTTAAGTTCATGCTGGAAAAACACAATGCTCATAAGCAGTGGCGGAGTCTCTACTTTGGCTTGGGCGGTGCGTTCAGGCAAGTAAAACGTGCGTTCATTGAACGTGGCACCGTAAGTCAACACGGACCCGACGACGACGTGGAAAAAGTGCTCTATTTCATCCCCTTGATTGACCTTGGCATACGCCTCAATCTTTTTGGGGCTAGGCAGTAGCGCATTTGCGCCACCCTGCTACCTTTGAACATCTAAACACCTTCCTCAACATGAAAAGCTTCCTCACAACCCTGTTTTCGCTCGCTTTGGCCTTGCTTGCCGCTGCGCAAAACCTGCCTCCGGGCACGTCCTACGTCCCGAAAACGCTGCTGAACTACGACTACTGGCGAGACCAGGACAAGAACATCGGCATCCGGGACCACTTCGCCTCCACCTACCTCGAATCCAACCACCAGTACCAACACTACCTGCGCTGCCTCCAGGATTGGGAGCAGGACTCGCTCTGGCAACGGGCACAGCCCGACCCGGCAGTCTGGGACGTGAAGGGGCTGGACGAGCAGGAGAAAGCCTATCTGAAAGCGCATTATTGGACGGACAAAGCCTTCGAGCATTACCCCGTGATGGGCCTTAGCTTTGACCAAATCAGGCAGTACCTCTTCTGGAAAACGAACATGCTCAACCTCGCAGCCTACGAGAAGGCTGGCGGCAAGGACGATTATTTTTTCAGGATAAAACCGCCACAGGGCTGGCAGGACACGGGCGAGTTCCCCAAGCCGTTCAGCATCACCGAGTACAAATTCCAAACCTCCGATTCCACCCGTATTTTCAAACCATTTGCAGCATTCCGGCTACCGACGTCGGCAGAGCTTTTTGCGGAGCTGCCCCTGCCCAAGAAAACCAAGCGGGGCAGTGCAAAACCCGACAAAAAACTGGCCGCTTGGCTCAGGTCGCAGCCCAAATTCGCCTTCCTGGCCTACGAGCCAGCGAAGCCCAATGGGGTGCCGACCGAGCTGCGGGAGGCGCTGGAATTTCTCGGCATCCGGCCCGTCGTCGAGTCCGATATTGCGAAGCTGAAAAAGCGCTCGGACGAGGCCAACCTGCCCCAAATGTGCATGCAAATGCAATTGCCCAAGGAGCTTCAACAGCGCGGCTACATCTACGCCTGCGACGAGGAAGAACTGCGGAAAATCAAGTCAAATCCAAGCCTCAACCCAAAGAACCTGCCCATCGTGCTATTCGACTACAAAAAGGCATGCAACGTGGCTTGGGTCTCGGACAAGGGTCGGCTCATCACCCTATCCATCGCCAGCTACGAGGAGCGGCCCCTCTGTGGGTTCCGGGGGATGATGACGAAGACTTGGTGAAGATTGGCAGGTGATTTAAGAGGCTGAATTTGGGGTGTTCAGATAATCTTCGACCCTTTTTTGACGCTGAAGGACGCTGATTTTTATGGTTGATTATGTTCCAATGATACAAATATGCCTTAGGCGATTTGCATCATCGGAGCTTTGCCGAAGGCAAAGGATGCTTAAAATATCATAAAAATCAGCGTCCTTCAGCGTCAAAAAAACCGCAATGTCCAAAATCAACAAATCTTAAATCAAAAAACAACGCCATGCGTGTCTCCGAAGGCAACCTCCTCCGCCTCCTCTATTTCACGGTCTTCTGTTGCACCGCAGCATGGTTGCCCATCCTCGCCGACTTCCTCACGGCACGGGGCATGACGGGCCTCCAGACCAGCGTCATCCTCAGCACCACGCCCGTGATGATGTTCGCCGTGCAGCCCTTCTACGGCATGCTCGCCGACCGCTTCGGCTACAAGCGCTGCCTCCTGCTATCCACCGCCCTGGCCGCCCTCAGCTACCTGCTCTACCTCCTCGATGGCGGGTTTTGGTACCTGCTCGGCGTCACGGCCATCATGGCGCTGTTCTACAACACCATCCAGCCCCTGCTCGACAGCCTATCGCTGGCCCTCGTGGAGCGTGACCCCAGTTTCAACTACGGCAGCCTGCGCATCGCCGGGGCGGCAGGCTGGTCGTTCACGGGCATCATCAACGGCTATTTCATTGACGCACTGGACACAAGCGTGATTTTCGTCATCTCGGCCATCAGCATGGCGCTGGCATTCGGCCTTTCGTTTTTTTTGGCTGGCGCAAAAACGGGGGCTACCCCTGTGGCTGCTGCCCCGAAAAACCCGGTGAGCGCCAAGGCCGTTTTCACCAATCGGCAATTGCTGTTTTTCCTGCTCATGGTCGTGCTCATCTCCATCGGCGGCACCACCATCTGGAACTACTACTCGATGTACCTCAAGGAAAACGGCGCCTCTGCCTCGCTGGTCGGACTCGGCCTATCGTTCCAGGGGCTGTGCGAGCTGCCGCTGTTCTACTTCTCCGCCAAAATCATCTTCCGGATGGGCGTGCGGCGGGCCTTCCTGCTCACGGTCTTCGTGACGGCCCTGCGCATGTTGCTCTATTTCTTGGTAAAAAACCCGCAAGCAGCCATCGCCATCGAGCTGCTGCACGGCGTGTCGTGGTCGCTGTTCTGGGTCGTGTGCGTGGAGCAGGTGAACGCCCTCGTGCGGGAGGAGTGGCGGGCCACCGGGCAGTCGCTGCTCTATGCCGCCTACTACGGGGCCGGGGCCATCCTCGGCAATTTCTGGACGGGCTGGCTCTACGATTCCGGCATGAAAATCGGCGGCATTTTCCTGCTGAACGCTGGGCTGGTGGCGGCGGTGGGCGTGGTGGCTTGGTTGGGCGGGGTTGGGCGGGAGCGGGGCTGAGGTGGGACCTCAGCCTTGAATTTACCTAGATGGCGTGAAGGTTATTAAGGTGAGATTCACTGGTTAAATAAAGATGGATGGGGTTTGAATTTTAAGTTAATGGTAAAGTTAGGCTTGCCGCCTTCATCTTTCGACTTACCATCTTTACGGACTATAAAACCTCTGCTTTCAAGTTGATTGACTACGTTTCTGATAGTCCGTTTAAAGCTTTCATATCCACCTAAATCATTGATATCTTTATGCTGATTAAGGTATAAAAAAGTCCCTATGCTATTCGCACTTATGTCTTCAGAGGGCTTAGAGAATTCGTTGTGCCAAAAAATGGCATTTAATACCTGCTTATACTGGGGCTTTAATTGTTCCCATTCATCACCGAAAATTCTGGCAAGCTCAATGGCAAAATCTTTCTTCTGCAAAGTCCTATCAATCTGATAGATTGGGTATATTTCTGGACTTTCGGGATTCCTAAATATCAATCCTTTTTCTTCCAAGTTCGCAATGACCTCTTTGTGGTTATTGTCCATTGTTAATAAAATAGTATAGGAC
>JALOMF010000360.1 GCA_025455635.1 Saprospiraceae bacterium
CACTGTATTTAGGATTTTGGGCAAGGAACAGCCCCAAGATTTGAGCAAGCAAGAGGCCAAGGAACTGCTCGAAATCATGGACCAAGAGGAGCAAAAAGTGCAGCAAAAGCTGAAAAAGGCGCAAGCCAAGAAGGGGAAGTCGGCGAAGGATTGGTAGGCTTACAAGTTGGTTGCAGCACGAACTTTTTTTCGCAAGCACTTGACAAGCGCTCCTTTTGCACTTACCTTTGTGCCACGTTAGTAAGAAAGAATTATCCCTTAGTAAAAAATTCCCCAAGAGACTCACCTAGCATTATTGTTATCCAATCCAAGAACGTATCCGAAACGAACTGTCCTAAACCCATCATTCGTTCACCAAAGACTTGGGGAACCCTAGTGGCTTCTTCAATATTCAGGATACCAGCATGTTAAAACTTATATCCACTACAGGAAGTGTTTCAGCCGTAGAGCCTTTCGTTGAAAAATTGGTAAACAGGTACAACCTTGACCCAAACAAGCAATGCAACATCCTTATTAGCCTCACCGAGGCCGTGACCAATGCCATCGTGCATGGCAATGGCGAGGTAGAGGAGAAGACCGTGCAAGTACGGTCGAGGAAGGAAAAAAACTGCATCGCCGTCAGGGTTTCCGATGAAGGCACCGGCTTTGATTACGATAGCCTGCCCGACCCGACCCGTGCAGAGCACCTGTGCGAATGTGGTGGCCGTGGCGTATTCCTGATGCGCCAACTCTCCGACCATGTCAGCTTCTACGACAACGGCAGCACCGTAGAGATGCGGTTCAAACTTTAAAAGATTGTTGGAATTGCTTGATTGCTTGATTGTTGTTTTCGATGCGTTCAACAATCAAACAATGCCAGCAATCAAAGCAATCATTCCAACTTTAGATGTCGCAGCCGCCCTTTCCACTCCCTTTTGAGGATGACGAACCTTCCATCGATTTTTCTTACGAGGAGGTAGCGTTTGAACTAAAAGACGAAGAAGCGGCAACGGCTTGGCTGCAAAAAATAATTGAGCAAGAGGGCTGCGTGCTCCACTTGCTCAATTTTATTTTCTGCTCCGACGATTACCTCCTCCGCCTCAATGTCGAGTACCTCGACCACGATACCCTTACCGACATCATCACCTTCCCCTACGCCGACCCGCCGACCATCCACGGCGATATTTTCATCAGCATTGACCGGGTGCGGGACAACGCCGCCGACTTCAAAGTGCCTTTCGAGCAGGAGCTAAACCGTGTGATGGCACACGGCGTGCTGCACCTCTGCGGCTATGGCGACAAAAGCCCTGCCGAGGAACGTACCATGCGCCAGAAGGAAGAGGAGGCGCTAAAGTTGGGGATTGATTAAATTGAAAAGGGTTGATGAAGCCCCAAAGCCCCATCAACCCTAATCAACAAAATCAACCCAGTAATCACTTCGACCGAAGCCTCACCACTGGGCAAATCATTTCCTCCAGCGAAATCCCACCGTGCTGGAAGGTATTCTTGTAGTAATTATTGTAATGGTTGTAGTTGTTGGGGTAAAGGAAAAATGCATCCCCCTTTGCGAAGATGAACGTGGAGCTGATGTTCGGGCGGGGCAAGCCAGCCTGCTTTGGGTCACGGAAGTCGAGCACATCCCGCTTTTCGTATTGGAGGTTGCGGCCTACTTTGTAGCGCAGGTTCGTGGTCGTCTCCTTGTCGCCCACGACCCGGCTAGGCGTGTTCACCCGGATGGTGCCGTGGTCGGTCGTGACGATGAGCTGCACGTCCTTTTCGGCGGCACGTTGCAAGGCCGTCCAAAGCGGGGAGTTGAGGAACCAAGAGCGGGTAAGCGAGCGGTAAGCCTTCTCATCGCCAGCCAGTTCCTTCAGCACTTCCATCTCGGTGCGGGCGTGGGAGAGCATGTCAATGAAATTATAGACGATGACCGTCAAATCATTGCGGAGGTAGTTCAGGATATTGTCGTTCAAGTCCTTCGCATTGGCCACGTTCGTGATTTTCGTGTAGTCGAACTTGATGGGCTTGCGCATGGTGCGCTTGAGCTGTGCCTCCAAAAAATCGGCTTCGTGCAGGTTTTTGCCGCCTTCGTCCGTGTCGTTTTTCCATAAGGTCGGGTGCATTTTTTCAATGTCCACGGGCATCAGGCCCGCAAAAATGGCATTGCGGCTGTACTGCGTGGCAGTCGGCAAAATGCTGTAGAAAAAGTCCTCTTCCTCCACCCTGAACAGCTCAGAAATGATGGGTTCGATGACCTTCCACTGGTCGAAGCGCAAATTGTCGAGCAGCAGCATGATGGTCGGGCGCTCTTCGGTCAGGTGCGGGAAAATCTTGCGGCGCATCAGGTTGTGCGACATGGCAGGCGCCTCGGCGGTCTCGTTCACCCAGTTCTCGTAGTTCTTGGACACGTAGCGGCAAAACTCCGAATTGGCTTCCTGCTTCTGCGTGGAGAGGATGTCGCTCATGGCCACCGACTCGGAGTGGTCCATTTTTATCTCCCAACCGATGAGTTTGCGATAGACCTCCACCCACTCCTCGAACTTCGGCCCACTGTTGATTTGCATGGACAACATGCGGAACTCCTGCTGGTAGTCCGATGTGGTCTTCTCCCGCACGAGGCGTTTGTTGTCAATGATTTTTTTCAGCGTCAGCAAAATCTGGTTGGGGTTCACGGGCTTGATGAGGTAGTCGGAAATCTGGGAACCGATGGCCTCTTCCATGATATGCTCGGCCTCGTTCTTCGTAATCATCACCACGGGCAGCAGGGGGTTTCCTTCCTTGATTTTGGAGAGGGTCTCTAGTCCGGTGATGCCGGGCATGCTCTCATCGAGGAACACCACGTCAAAGTCGTTGTTGTTCTCCACCTCGTCGAGGGCGTCGTGGCCGTTGGTGACGGTGACCACATCATAGCCTTTTTTCTCCAAAAAAAGCAATTGGGGTTTCAGCAAATCAATCTCATCATCCGCCCAAAGGATTTTTATTTTGTCCATAAAATAGTGGTTTACAAAGGTTTGAATATGTGTGTGAAAAAATTGTGTTACTTGGTGTTCAGACATGCGTCCCAAAGCCGCACTGTATATCCCGTCAAAAGTACCATTTAGAAAATCCCCGCCAAAGGCTTTAGCGCACCCGCTACTATTTCCCCTGGATAAAACTCCGCAATTCCCTTTTTAGTAATTCTGCAAACAAGAACAAAGACTATGAACACCGAAGCCCGGGGGCGAAATGCCACCGGGCTTCCTTTTTTATGAAACGCCCGTTCGGAAAGGTTTAGTGCCCAAACAAGCAAAGTCACTTAGAAAACATCCCCAGTTCATCGCTGGTTCAACCAAACCTTTTTCACGCCCACCGGATTGTCTTCGCTAAAAACAGCGATGAAATAAACCCCAGCGGCCAAGCTCGGCAAAGCAAGCTCAAGCTGCCCGGCTGCCGCCAAGTTTTGCGAAGCGACCAATCACTGGACAAACCGAGGGAGGAAGCAAAATCGAGGTCATCAATTCGCTCGGATTAGTTGTTGCCAGCAATTTAGCAGATGGTTCACTTTTCGAGCTTGACATAGAGGTCTTATCGCCAGGTTCTTATGTTCTAAGAATCACGCAACCCCTGACCCAAGAAGTTCACACTTTTGTGAAGTTCTAATACTTTCACCAGATAAGGAAAGGGCGTTACAGCCCTTTCCTTTAAATAGCTTTCGCAATGATTAAAAGAACATTTTGGGTTTTCATAATTGTGCTGGCGTTTTGTCCTTTCGTTAAGACCCAGTCTTTGACCACAAACCTCGTTCAGACCAATTCAAACTTGTATTATTTTAAGGGGATTGATATTAGATTCAACCCCATTAATTTCAATATTTCATATTTAAAATTAAGTAAAGAAAAGCCTTGTGTTTTTGGGGCTAGTTTATATCATTATTGGTTTTCGAATCATAGCCACCCAGAACTTAAAGAGCGCGGTGACATTCAGGCCAAATTCTTTACAACCATTAGTGCTATTGCGGGCTATCGGCTATCTATTACTCCGAAAAGGACTTTCCTTGCCAAGTTGGGTTTGGCCTATCGGCTGGGTAGGGAAAATCAGTTTTACTCGATGATTCAAGTCAGCCCCGGCAGTTTTGAAGTCTTTGGCAGGACATACAAATACCGAGATTTAGGATTTGAATTTTCTGCCGAGCAGCAGTTTCGTTTGAGCTACCGTTGGTCGCTTAGTCTTGGTGCTGGCTACCAGTACTTCATCGCACAAACCACCACCAACCATCACTTGTGGGCGAGTGCTGGAGTAGGATATACTTTTTAATCGGCTATCATCAAATTCCTCTATTAGCCCCTCACCACTTTGAACGCCGTCCTCAGTTTAAAAGTTCTTAAACCATTCACCTCCCCATCTATCGCAGCCAAACCCGTTTTACCCCTAATATTTTTCCTTCGCTGAAAACCCCGACGAAGTAAACCCCAGCGGCCAAGCTCGGCAAAGCAAGGTCAAGCTGCACGGCTGCCGCCAAATTTTGCGAAGCGACTAAGCGACCTTCGTTGTTCAATACCTTGATTTTCAACGGTTTATTTTGGGCGAAGCCCGCAAACTCCAGCCGCAGCGAGCGGTGGCTGCTGTCCGGCGTGGCGGTCCATTGAAACTTGGCCTGCCCGGTTTTCGTCGGATTGAGGCCCGTGTAGCCGTGCTCCATCCAGCCCATGCCGCCCGTGGGTAGCATATTGTTTTCAAAATCAAAAAACGTGGCGTGCTCTTGGTGCGAGCCTTGCCCCCACTGCGTCGAACAGGTGGAGCTGACCCATGCTGGCTCCCAGTACATGACGCCGGAAGCGCCCTTGTCCATCACGGCCTGCGTCATGTCCACGAGCCATTTGCGCTGGTTTTCGGGGGAGGCGGGGTCGTAGCTGGGGTGGGTGGCGCTGATGATGTTGTTGGCGGAGTCGTTGCTATTGGTCGTCCAGATATAGCCCGTTTCAAAAATCATGACCTCCTTGC
>JALOMF010000361.1 GCA_025455635.1 Saprospiraceae bacterium
CAAATGAAGTTTGTTCAAATATGATTGCTGGCATTATGTGACAACTGGGAAGAATGTTATTTGCATTTATCATATTTACATATGAATTACCAAAACTCACAAATATACGAAATTTTTACATGGAATTCTAACTAAGCAGCTTCCATTACAAAACTGGAAATTGGAAATGGCCGGTGTAGAGCGATAATTCACACACATTCGCATCACGAACTGGTAACTTCACAATTAGATCCATCTCATTCACCGACAAGTCATTTCATGTATGAAAACTATGGCCCCAGTCAGTCATGTTTGTTAAACAAAATTTCCGTTATAAACTACAGTTCCAGTCCTTGGAGTTTAAAAACGTCATACGAATTGAGCCAGTTGCCTGAAGCCTACCTCCAGCATTGGTACGAACTTATCCATACTTTTCGGGAAAAATTACCCGTGCAGGAAGGTGGCGCTACCCCAGCGCAAGCCGCCGATTTTGATTGGGACACCCTCGTGGAAGAAGTGATGAAAAGCCGAACCCAAAGCAACCGACGCCGGGCAAAGCGAATGGAAGCCCTCTTGAACGATTAGCAAAACCTTCTAAAACAGGGCGACACAGTGGCAACTACGACATCTTCATCGCTGCCAATGCCCTTCAGCACCAATTAACGCTCTGCACCAATAACTTGAAGGATTACAGGCATGTGCCCGGGTTGAATGTGGTGAACTGGCGGGTGGGGTGATAGATAGGAAAAACAGAAAACGCCGATTCCCCCCGAATCGGCGTTTTCTGTTTAAACCGGCTGGTGGTTGGTCGGGCATTGGCAAGTTACCTTGCGTTATAATAACATAACTAGGGTTCAATTTTTAATATAACAGAAAGATTGAGGAGGAGTAAATTTTTCGTTGCTTTTATATGGATCAATTGGGGTTTCATAAAGCAGTACTCCACTGATTTTGATTGCGAATGCTTTCTCACGCCCTTCAAAATACTCATCATAAAAATGCTTGTCAACGCCAGAAAAATCCTTAGTTCTTGCCCAGATTTCTTTGGGTGAATTTTCCCAAATTTCTTCAACACTAAATTCACCTACAATCATGCCTACGGGCATAGTTGCATATACAATGATAGTTTTGACCTTTTGATTTGCAAAGGCTTTTTTTCGATATTCAAATTTCTTTTCTCCTGAAAATATCTTGTCAACGAATTGAGGCTTAATCGATAATAAGGCTTTCATAGACATTTCCTTTCTTGATAATTGCATTAAACTGCTCGTCTTTAAGAGGGTACAAACCCCATCGGTCATCTCCATTTAGGCCTATTTCGGTTATCAAAATCCTTCGGGTAATCCTCTTTTTAAATGCCCCGTTATAAACCATTTTGATTACGAATAATCGGCCCTTTCGGTTGTACCACTCCGTCAATTCTTGGCGATTGAAAACACTGTAACTTTCACAATAGCTCAAATAGTTTTCTATCGAACTAAAATGATGCCTAGCTTTGACTTCTTCAACGATGCACACAGATGTAACAACTGAACGATGGTATGCAGGCCCCAAATTATCTGAGGTACGATAAATCAATACTGCATCTCCTTTTTTCAAGTCATTACAATCCATCGCACAAACGTACACTTTTTCAATACTATTTGTATGCGATACATCTTGAATGTCATCATAGGATTCATTATTCAGAATAGAATCAGGAAATAGTTTTATGTGATATTCTGGCCGTATTGCAAGTAGAAATTTCGAATTTCCTACGATGTTAAATCTCGGATAATCCAACTTGGTGGATTTCCTTACATTTTTCAAATCTTTCACAAACACATTTTCTACGCCAGAATTAGTAGTTTTAGTAGCAACTTGCTCAAAGCCGTATTTTACAAACATTTCTATCAAGGCAGTATGTTTTGGGAAAACGGTAACATAGATAGCATCGATATTGTACCGAAACGCTAAGTCAAAGGATTTCTTGAGGAACCTTTCTCCAAGTCTTGTTCCATGTGGATTGATTTTGAATGTTCCAATTTTAAGCCACCTCTTAGTGGGCAAATTAGGGACTGTGTCAGATATTGATTCGTCAATTTCAGATTTTAAAAACAAAAAACCATTGACTTTTGAATTCAAATAGAAAACATAAGCGCTTTTACCCTCATTTGCTTTTTTTTGAAACCAATCATCAAAACCATTGTAATCACTGCGAAGTGAGTCAAAGAAAACATCTGACAAGTCAATATCTCTAAGAAGCTTGAAAATTAATTGGGATTCCATATTGTGTCTATTTTTTGCGTTTCTGAGTTTATTTGGTCTCCTCCTCCCCCTTCTTCCCCTCATTCCTCACCTTCTTCAACAACCCCGCCATCACATAATCCGCCGCACGCTCCGGCGTACCAGAAGTGGTCTTGTGAATCACCTTCCCCACTTCTGCCACGTCCCGCATGATGGCGTAGAGGCTGTCGAACAGGCCAATATTGTCGTTCACGAGCTGGTTGCGGGCTTGGGCATTGGTGTTTTGCAGCGTATTGTCGGCAGTGAGGGTATCGGGCAGGGCGGCCATTTCGGTCTTGGTGGCGTCCTTGAGGCCCTTTGCCGTGAGGGTAGCCAAGTTGGCGTCCACGTTCTGCAATACGATACGAAGGGCCTTCACCACGCCTTCCACATCGCCGCTTTTGATTTTCTTGCGCACGTCCCGGCAACCGAAATCGGCGGGGGAGACGGTGAGCGCACTGCCTGCCCGCTTCACGTAGCTGTCCGTGAGGTCGTTGAGGATTTTGAGCCGGGCGAGGTTGGTCACGATGCGGGCGGTCACCAGCTTGCCTTGCTGGGTGAGCGTTTTTGGGAACACCACCTCGGTCAGGTCGTCAATCTGCTTCCTGAAATTGGCGGCATAGGCAGCGTCGAAATCCTTACTGTAATCTGTGAAAAGTGCCAAGTCTCGGTTGAAACTGGCGTAGATGAATTCGGCAACGGCGGGCAGTTCTTCCTGCCTACCAGGGAATTTTTTCTTAGGGCTAGTAGCCATTGGGGGAAAATTGTTTTGTGTTATCAAAAGGGCTTGGGAACGTCGTTTTTTATCGAGGCGGCGTTTTCAAGCGGTTAACGGCTCAAAGTAAAAAAACAAGACTTACAGATTAAAATTTTTTGCCCAGTTTTTGTGCGATTATTTTTAGTGGTTGTTCAAATCGACATTGTGAATTTCATCAAAAACAGCATTTTATTCTGTCTTCACCATAAAAAAAGATGATGCTCCAAATTTACACTTGAAGGAATGGTTTTACCATAGCGGGGGTTCTATTCCCAGTTGTGGGAGAAGCATTTTCACCTGCGGGAGAAGTACTTCCAATCGTGGGAGAGAAATTTCCACATGCGGGAGAGGTATTTCCAGTCGTGGGAAAGGTATTTCCACATGCAGGAGAAGTATTTCCAGTCGTGGGATTGCTTATTGCAGTCGTGAAAATTGTTTTTTCCTCACCCCCTTTCCCCCAACTCCCTTAACACCCGCTGCACCCGCTTCCGCCGTTCCTTCGCCTCCACCACCGTCGGTGGGGCGGCCCGCTCGGCGCAGTCCTTGATGGGGCAGCGCTCGCAGGTCGTGTTCACTTCCCGGCGGGCGATGGCGGGGTCGTCGAGGAACTTCACCCGTTTGCGCAGCGTAGCGTCAATTAGGATGCCCACCGTGATGCTCACGTTCTGGTCGGGCGAGGGGTAGGCCGGACGGGCGATGGTGAAGCATAGGTACTCGTCCTTGGTGTCGTGGTAGCGGCTGCGCTGCGCCGAGACGAGCGCCCCGGTGTACTTGCCGCCCTGCTGCAACTGCGAGAGGTCGTTGAGCAGCGAGGTGGCCAGCCAGCGGCGGCAGTAGTGCTCGCTGATGGCGTTGCCGTGCGGCTGGTGGCGGCGGTTCAGGTGCAGTTCCTTGTCCATTTTGAACTGCCCGGTGGCGGGCGTTTGGATGAAACGGAGCAGGAACAGCTTCTCCAGCCCGAAGAATTGCGGCAGCACGTTGGTCATGCGCTGGAAGAGCATTTCCGGCGATGCCTGGTATTTGCGCAGCAGGCCGAGGATGAACTCGCCGTCCCAGCGGGGCAGTTGGAAGAGGGCCTCCATGTCCCGGTTGAACGTCTCCCGGTTCAGCAGCAGCGCCGCCGAGAAGTAGCCGGCCTTGAAGTGGCTGAGCACCTCCTCAAAGGAATTGACCCGCAGGAGGGCGGCGGTATTGGCCCGTTCTTTTAAGCTTAAATAGTTGAAACCCAGCTCTTTACCAAACTGAAATGCCTTTTGCATATCGTTCAGTTTGCCGTTGAGCAGCAGTTTTTTCACCTTCGGTAAATAGACGGAGCGGATGTCGGCCAGCTCCGGGTAGGGCGTCAGGCCGTTCTCGACGATGGTATAGCCGTAGCGTTTTTCGAGCAGCCGGGCCAGCGTCTCTACCGACACGAGGGCCGTTGTCGGCAGTTTGTTGCGCTCCGCAAAATCGGCGGCAGCCTGTTCTATTTCCTCGAAATAATTGTTGTTGAGTTCCAGGTACGAGCGCAGCGCCCCGAAGTAGAAATTCTCCTCGGCCAGCGCATAGTTGCGGGACAGCTCCACGAGCGTGCTGATGAACGCCCCCACCTTCAGCGGCGCATTGGCGATGATTTCCACCACCTTGGCCAGGTCAATGTCGAAGAGGTCGAGCGGGAGTTCGTTGAGGAAATTGGAGGAGAGGAGGTCGGCCACGGGGCCGAGGTTCTTGCCGAGGTCGAGCGAGGTCAGTTCGGCAGCTTCCACGCCGAGCGCCCCGGCCAGCAGGGCTATTTTGTCGTCCTTCGGGAATTTTTTGCCCTTCTCGATTTCGTTCAGGTAGGAGACGGACATGCCGGTCTGCTTCGCAAAATCAGCGAAATTATGTCCACGGGCTTGACGCAACTGCTTGATTTTCAACCCGAATATGATGCGCTCGTTCGGCGATTTCTGGCTCATGGG
>JALOMF010000362.1 GCA_025455635.1 Saprospiraceae bacterium
AGGGGCAGTAAAATAGACCAGTTCCAAAAGCTCGTTCCACCAAAGGATTTCCTTTCGCTATAAAGCAGTCCCCCCAATCGTAAATCGTCATTCGTAAATCGTAGATGGAAAATACCCGCCTCCTCGAACTCCTCCGCAGCTTATCCCCCGCCGAGCTGACCGCCTTCGGCAAATACCTCCGCTCGCCCTACCACAACCTGCGGGAAGACGTGGTGCTGCTATTCGACTATTTTTTTGAGAAGAAAGACTCAAAAAAAGCTTCCGTTTTTGAAAAGGAGAACGTGTTCAAGGCTGTTTTCCCGAAGGAAGTATTTGATGAAAAACGGTTGTCGTACACCACCTCCTTCCTGCACCAGTTGGCGCAAAACTTCTTGGTTATCAACGAATTGGAGGCGGAGAACGATGCAGCCTTCCAACTTCGGCTGGCTAAGTCGCTGCGGCAGCGGGGGCTG
Source organism: Saprospiraceae bacterium (assembly GCA_025455635.1). GTDB lineage: Bacteria > Bacteroidota > Bacteroidia > Chitinophagales > Saprospiraceae > UBA6168. The sequence continues at coordinate 453 of JALOMF010000362.1, forward strand.
GAGCGGCACTACGAAACGGCCCTGAAAAAAGCCGAGGACGCCCTCGAAGCGCAGCCGCACCGCCACCTCGACTACCACTACCTGAGCCACCTGCTGCACTTGGAGCGCTACGAAACCGGTGCACGGGAGCGGCGCACCGCCAGCCGCCACTTCCAAGAGCTGGCCGATGCGGCAGACCTGTTTTTCATCGCCAACAAGCTGCGCCAAAGCTGCACGGTGCTGATGCACAAGGCCGTGTCGGAAGCCAATCTGCGGCTGGAAATGCTGGACGAGGTGCTGGCACAGGTGGAGCGCCAAGATTTGACCCAAGTGCCCGCCGTCGGCGTCTGGTACTTCGGCTACCGGGCGTTGTCGGAAGCGGAGCCAAGGGCGTGGTTCGGGCAGTTGCGGGAGGCCATGCGGCAGCAGGTCGGGCGCTTCCCCAAGGCGGAACTGCGGGAGGTGAGCACCCTGGCCGTGAACTGCTGCATCCGGCAGATAAACACCCGACGGGAGGCCGGGGAACAGGCGTACTGGCTGGAGCAGGTCTTTGAAATTTATAAAGAAGGGCTTGATAATCAAGTGTTTATAGAGAACGGGGCGCTCTCCCGTTTTACCTACAACAACATCGCAAACGCCGGGTTGGGCCTCAAGGCGTTCGATTGGGTGGAGGCGTTTTTGATGCAATACAAGGACGCCCTCGAACCCCGTCACCGGGAGGGTGCTTACCTCTTCAACCTCGCCTCGCTCTACTTCCGCAAGCCCGACTACGACCGGGCGCTGGAACTGCTCACCCAGGCCGAGTTCGACGACGTGCTGCACAACCTCGACGCCCGGCGCATGCTCCTGCGCATTTACTTCGACCTTGGCGAGGTAGCGGCGCTGGACTCGCTGCTGGATAGCTTCGCCATCTTCCTGCGCCGCCGCCGGGATGTGGGCTACCTGCGCCAGCATTACCTGAACCTCATCCGTTTCACCAAAAAACTGCTGCAAACGCCTGCCTCGGAAAGGGCAGCGAGGGAGAAGTTGCGCAGCGAAATAACGGACTGCAAGGCGCTGGCCGAGCGGGAATGGCTGCTGAACCAAGTTTAAAATGGAAAAAGCAGCTAAAAAATATTGATTGGCTTTGAATTTTCTGGAAAATAAAATTACCTTTGCCGTCCATTTTAAAAATCGCCTTATTTGAGGCTTGAAAATAAGACATTACAATGAAAAGGACTTTCCAACCTTCCAGGAGAAAAAGAGTGAACAAGCACGGTTTCCGTGAGCGCATGAGCACCAAGAATGGCCGCAGGGTGTTGGCCCGCCGCCGTGCGCAAGGCCGTTGGAAACTGACCGTTTCTGACGAGAAGCACGTGAAATAAGAAGCAGCTAACTGCTCAAAATATACTGGCGCAACAAAGCCCGGAGTGATTAATTTCGCTCCGGGCTTTGCCATTTTGTCTTGAAATAAAAAGGAGAAAGGCAAAATAGCGCAACGCCAACTTTTGCCTTTTAACCCAAGTTGCGGATGGCAGCGGCAGCGCCGCAAAATATTTGTAGCTATTGAAACACCCACGATTCTCAAGGTGCAGCGCACCGTAATATTTCGGTGCGCTGCACCTTGAGAAGGCTTGTCCACTAAATGCTACAAAGGTTTCGCAGCGCTGCTGCTTTGTTTGCAACTTGAATTCTTTGAACGGTACTTACTTTCTCCTTCCGCTATGTTCTTGAAAAAAAACAAGACCAAACCTCAGCCGACGCAGACCTTCGTGGAAGTGGGCGAGCGCCGGATTCCCGCCAAAATCTACGTCGAATCGAGGCGGGGCGTGCGCTTTTCGCTCGGCAAGGCGGGGGCCATCTGCCGACTGCCGACGATGATGCTCCCCGGCGAGCGGGAGCGGCAACTGGAGCGGTTCAGGGCTTGGGTGACCGAGAAAATCGCCGAGAAAGGCCCCGAAGACGGCCATGCGCTCGGCAAGACCTACCAAGACGGCGACCTGCTCACCGTCGGGCCACGCAGCTACACCATCCGGCTGGAATGGACGGAGAACCGCACCCACTCGGCCAAGCTCAATGGCCGCACCATCCTGCTCCGCCTCACCCAGTCGGACACCGAGGCCAACCGCACCAAGGCCGTGCGGCAGCTACTGAGCCGGGTGGTCGCACAGGATTTTTTGCCCCAAGTGGAGCGGCGGGTGATGGAGCTGAACTACCTGTTTTTCAAAAAGGAAATCAAGAGCGTTTCGCTCAAGTACAATACCTCCAACTGGGGCAGCTGCTCGCACGTCGGCAATATCAACCTGAGCACCTGCCTGCTTTTTGCGCCCGACGACGTGGTGGACTACGTCATCATCCACGAGCTGGCGCACCTGCTCGAAATGAACCACTCGCCCCGCTTCTGGAAGCACGTGGAGGACGCCATGCCCGACTTCAAGGAGAAGAAAAAATGGCTGCGCCAGAACTGGCAGAACTGCAATTTTTGACCTGTGCTCCGCCTTCAATTTTCTTCGTAAACCTGTTTCAGCACCTTCTCCATCTCCTTGCGCAAGGCGCTCATGCTGCCCGTGTAGTTGTTGTGCATAAAGCTGAATATCAACATTTTACCTTTTTTCGTGAGCAGGTAGCCGCTCAGGCTGTGGTTATGGCGAAGGGTGCCTGTTTTTGCGAAGATGTAGGGCGAGTTGCCGTTGCGGTAATTGTCCTTGATGGTGCCGCTGACGCCACCTGCCGGGAAGATGCCGAACAGCCGCTGCCGGGGCACGATTTGCTGGATGCGGTTGAGCACTTCCACCAAGGTGCGGGGGGTGACGAGGTTGTAGCGGCTGAGGCCGGAGCCGTCCACCCATTTCGGGTCGTCGGGCAGGCCGTTGAGGTAGTTTTTTTCGGCAAATTCGATGGCCTGCTCCGTGTTCATCGTGCCAGTGCGCTGCCACGAGCAGAGCAGCAGGAGTTGCTCCGCAATGAAGTTGTCGCTGTCGTGCATCATCGGCACGTAGAGGCTGTCGGCCTTGAGGCTGTAGAGTGTCTTGGCGTCGGCGGGGGGCAGCATACTGGCTTCGAGCAGGCTCACCGGGCGCTTGAGGGTATCGGCTAGCAGCTCGGCGACGAAGTGCGGGGTGGCGTGATAGGGCACATGCCACTCGAACTGCTTGCCCACCTTGGCCGTGCCGTTGTAGCGGAACTGGTTGCCGTATTCCAGTCGGCCCACATAGTCATCGGCGTGGAGCGTGGAATCGTATTCGAGGTATTTTTTCAAAAAAGCAGGCTGCACTTCGATACCCGTTGACAGGCTTTCCTGCTTGAAATGCGCCACGTTGCTGTACACGGGCAACGGGGATTTTTCGGCTTGGTAGTCGTAGAAATTGTCGTCCCACATCCAGCCGGAGCCGTAGCGTTTGTCCTTGTAGTTGGCGGTGCAGAACAGCAGTTGCTCCTTGCTTTTTTTCAAAAAATCGAAGACCTGTGGGTTCTGCGTCAGGTGCGGGTTGAGGAGCGAGGGGTCGCCTGTGCCCCAGAACAGGAGGAGCTTGCCTTGGCGGCTGTACTGGAGGGCGGGGATGGAGTCGCCCAAGGTGCGCAGGCTGGTGTACAGCGTCAGGATTTTGGTGTTGGAGGCCGGGGTGTAGTACTTGTCGGCGTTTTGCTCGAAGAGCACCTTGCTTTCGGCGGGGTCGAAGAGCATGAAGCCCGTGAAGCCCTTGCCGAAGATTTCGGAGGCACTGATGCCGTAGTCCTGCAGTTTTTCGGCGGTTTCTTTTTCGGCTTTTTTCTTTTTGTTGCGCTGTGAAAACAAGTCAGTGGGGGCCATCAGACCCAACAGCAGCAGCAGTGCGATGAAGTTTTTCATGGAAGATGTTTGTGCAAACATACGCTGGGAAGCCGAAATATTAGCGGGATGAATTGGGTGTAAGGTAGGTTGGTTACAACTTTTCAGGGTCTTGCCTCGTGTCAAACACATCTGTCACCAATACATATTGGCCTTCGATGCGGTAAATGATTTTATAATCGCCAGCTACCGAGGAGCGGTGTCCAAGTCCAAGTTCGGCAAGCTTTTCTTCTATACCACCCAGATTCGGGTGTTCTTTCAGCAATAGGGCTTTCTTCAAAATAGCTGCCCTGATTTTTCGTCCACGCTTGCCATAACCCAACCTTTGGTAGTATTCGACTATCTCTTCGAGCCTTAACTGAGCTTTTTTGAGGAGGATGACTGTCATGGTCAGGGTTCTACGGATTTCATATAAGTTTCCAATTCAACGAACCGTCCAGCCTTGAAATCCTCCTCTGCTTCCAGCGCCCTGTCTATCAGCTCCTGCTTGGTCATTGGCTTTAGGTTGGCCTCATATTTTTTGACAAAATCGTCCTCTACGGTGTCGCCCAAGCCGAGCAACCGCTTAATGCCCCTCACCACCCACTCCTCTTCTACTTCGGCCAGTTTTTGGATTATTTTGATTTTCTCCAGTTGAATATCCATGACTCTTGATTTTCAACAAAAATAGGACATTTTCCTCAATGCCTAAAATGCCTC
>JALOMF010000363.1 GCA_025455635.1 Saprospiraceae bacterium
CTGAAGTCAATTGCGCAGTACATTCATGAAAGGTGCACATCACTTAATTGCAAAATTAAGCTATCACTGGTTTACTGATCGTCTGGATATGGTTAATGGATATTAAGATAGAATTTTCGTTTCCGATGATAACCGATACAATTGGAAGTAAAGGCTTGCTGGAGCTGTTGTTGCAGTGGTATTACACCGCGCAACTTACGTTGTCTTATCAACACATTTGCATGAATCTTTTTACTGAAATCAGTGAACATTCGTTGTTTTTATTTTGCAATAAACTGCAGAGCGCATTTGTGGACATCCATAATGCTAATATTGTGCGCAAAGCTACTGAATTTGTGTCTCGTAGTGTTTGGTCATAGCCGTTATTTTCCGCTAGGTTTTGCCGAATTTGCAAATTGACTATAACCGCTTTAAAAATTCATCCTTAATTATTTCATCATGAAAAAACTCTTACCAATTATTGCCATGTTTCTGGCAGTGAGCACCACTTTCGCTCAGGTGCGCTACCTCGACGAAACGTTCACCAGTGTTAAAGTTACCAACGACGTTACTTACGGCGTCAATGCGACCATCTTGTTGTTGGGTTCTGCGGGACAAGCCGTCCCTCAGCCGCTTCAGATGGACATCTACGAACCAGAAGGCGACACGGAAACAGCCCGCCCAGTGGTCATCATGTTCCACACTGGCAACTTCCTTCCTCCACAAGTAAACGGTGGCTGCACAGGCACCCGCAAGGACGCCGACCTCGTGGAAATGGCCCAACGCCTCGCCCGCATGGGTTATGTGGCCGTTTGCGCAAGCTACCGCCTGGGCTGGGACCCCGTCAACACGAACCCAGACGTCAGGGTTTACACCCTCATCAACGCTGCTTACCGCGGCGTACAAGACAGCCGTACTGCCATCCGTTTTTTCAAAAAATCGGTTGCTGAGAACAACAACCCTTATGGCATTGACCCCAACAAAATCGCACTTTGGGGCAATGGCACTGGTGGTTACATCACTTTCGCTTCCAACACACTCGACACGATTACCGACACATGGATTCCCGGCAAATTCGTGACCGCTGCTGGCCCGATGGTTATTGAGCAGTTCAACGGTAACGTACAGGGCACCACAGTGGGCGTTATCCCACCAACCGGCGTTCCGGGCCTGCCATTCCCGCCAAACGATACGCTCTGCTATCCTAATCACGTCGGCTACACCGACAATTTCCAGTTGTCAGTTTCTATCGGTGGCGCACTTGGAGATTCTTCTTGGATTGACCCAAGCGACCCGCCCATGATTGGTATGCAGGTAACTACCGACCCATTTGCGCCTTATGAAAATGGCATCGTACTCGTGCCACCTCCCGTAAACCTCCCCGTGGTGGATGTTTCGGGTAGTGGCGTAGCCGTGCCAATCGCTTTCAGCGAAGGTGTTCAGGGGCCTATTGACCACCCATTTATTGACCCAGTTTCAATGCAGGCAATGAGTGCAAGCGGCGGTATTCCAGGTCTTTATCCATTCTTCTCTAGCGACCCGACGGAGGGCAGTCCATGGAATTATGCTGGTTCATTGAACCCTTACAATCTCATGACTTCTCCTAACTGTGATACCAACTCCGTTGGTGCCAAGGTTTTCATTGACACCATCATGCATTACTTTGCGCCACGTGCCTGCTTGGCACTTGACCTTGGTTGCAACCTCGATGGTTACTCTGCTACCAACGATGTGTTGGATGCAGCACAAGTCGGCCTTTTGATTTCACCAAACCCAGCTTCTGAGTTTGTTCGTTTCAAAACAGAAACGGAGTTCCCTATCGAGCATATCTATGTTTACGATGCCACCGGTAGGTTGGTTAAAGCGCATACCAACGTGGACAGCAACCAGTTCACCATGCAGCGGAACAGCCTTGTCCCCGGCAACTACTTCGCCAAGGTGATGTTCAAAAACGGATTCGTCACAAAGCAAGTGATGTTCAACTAAAATGTTCTGTGGTCATTGGGTGGTCAGTTTTCGTTTTAAACAAAGCCTATTGCCTCGATGACCACACTTCATTTTAAATAAAAAAAGGGGCGGAATCTGATTCCGCCCCTTTTTTTTAGTAAAAATTTTGATGTTAGTTTTGACTGTGCGCTTGATTGTTGGTTGATTCGATGATTTGTCGAGCCAACTCCAAAATACGGGTATCCTCGATGTGGACGATGCCCCCGTCTGGCCCTGGCTCTACCTGAATGGGAGCGATGCCGCCCTCGTCGTACTTGTGCGCCCCGAAGTAGTTGCGAACGGTCTGTTCATCAACATTAAGCTCTGAAGCAATTCGGGCGATGCTACCAGTTGGCAGTGAATGCTTGATGTCTCTCAACTCTTTGAAAGTCAGGTTCATAAATCAAAAGGTTTAAATGTTAAGCCCGCTTGACTGTTGGTGCTGTGGGTCGGTCATTCATGGCAGGTGCTCACAGTGCGGTGTTAGTACAATGAATAACCAATGGAGAGCAGCCAATACCCAATCGGGCACACGTAGTTGAAAGTGAATCTTGAAGGAAAGAACTTAAACAGCAGCTCAAAACATGAGGCAAATGCCCGTTTCTTCAGCAACTGTTTCATTCGGGAAAGGTAGCCTTTTATAGAAGAAAACACAAATTAAGCGAAAGGTTTTTTTTAGCGCCAGCGATATTTTTACGCATCGGCAAGCGCTATTCATTCCTCTGGTTCGTTGTCGAGAAAAGCACGTGTCACAGCGTCCTTGAAAAGCTCGTCGAGTTTTTCAAGGATGCCCGGCACATTTTCCATGAACGGCAAATGGCTTTGTATGCCCAAGCGATGGTCGGTGAACATCACCATGCCAATGACCCGCTTTGCTTTGCTGCCTTGGTAGTAGCTCTGGCGGTGAATATCGTTAGGAGTTTTTAATTTCACCATCGAAGTCAGCACAGCAGCCGCCGAAACCCCGCCGTTGGCCTCTGGCGTATTGATGTGTACAAATCCCTTCTCGTCCTTCAGGTACAGCCAAGCGCACGGGCCACTTAGCTCCATTTCAAGCCCGCAGAGCAAGTCGTTGGGCTGGGGCGGCTTGAACTCGAAATTTTTAGCACCTGGATTTTGAAGCCGTTGCAGCAGATAAGTCGTCTCCTTTTCTTTTGTTTTTGGCTCGCCCACTTCCTCGTTCCCATCCTCAGGCCGATAGCCCTCCCGGTACCAGACGGTGTCCACCGATTTCACCTCAAAGTTTTTCAGCTTGCAAATGGCCAAATAGAAAGCCAGCAACTTGTCGAGCTGCGCCCCGTAAATCCCAAGCCTGCACCCATTCCGTTTTGGGAAAATAAGCTCGTGCAGCTTGATTTGCATTTGGAAAAACTCCGACTCCCAAGCCTCCAGCCGCAGCCCGAAATCTGTATTGAAGTCGCCTTGGCCCATGCAAGCCAGTGCGATTTCCACTTCCATTTCCTGTATTTTTTCAAAACAAGCTAGTGAAAGTCCCTGTACGCCCGACAGTGCGGCATGGCGTTTGGCCTGCTCGCCCTGTTTCCAAAAAGCCTCGCCCAGCTTGGTTTTGTCGCTCTCCAACACGTCTATTTCACTCTGGAAACGCAGGTAGAGCGGGCTTTCCAGCAGCAAGGCAGTCTTGCGGCGCTGGTGCGAGGTCTTCTCGGCCAGCGTCAGTTTGTCCCACTGCTCCATCAGCAGGTCGAAGCCGAGCGGGTCGGCATCCACGGCCACTTTTATTTTCCCTTCGTAAATGGTCGCCTGCACGCTCAGTCGCTCGTCGTAGGCATAGCCGTTCAGGGCCTCGGCCAGTGGCACGAGTAGCCGCTCCCGGATGGCCCGCTGCAAGTACCTCGCCCCGAACCGAGCATCGTAGCCCACCTCGGCCAAGTGCTGGTAAACGGCCTCCTCGATGTTCAGGTCAACATGCCGGAACTGAACGCCCTCCCGTTTGCGGAGCAGCTCAATCTCACGCTCCACCACGAAGCGCACCGTCGCTTGGTCGAGCGGCGCAAATGCCACGATGGCATCCATGCGGTTGTAAAGTTCGGGCCGGAAGTGCTGCTCGATGGCCGACGTGAAATGCTGCGTCACGTCTTTTTCACCCAGTTCTTTTTTCCAGGAAATCCGGTTGCGGTGCAGGTTGGCGGCTCCGATATTGGTCGTCATGATGATGATGGCGCTGCAAAAATTGACCACCCGCCCCCGGCTGTCGGTCAGGCGGCCTTCGCTCAGGATTTGCAGCAGCAGCTCGTAAAACTTGGGGTCTGCCTTCTCGATTTCATCGAACAGCAGCACACAGAACGGGTCACGGCGCACCGCGCTCGTGAGCAGCCCCTCGGCGTAGTAGCCCTCGCCGATGAGCCGAAGCACCGACCACGGGCTGCTGTACTCGCTCATGTCGAACCGCAGGATTCGTTCCCGGCTGCTGAACATCGTTTGCGCCAGCACCTTGGCCAGCTCAGTTTTGCCGACCCCGGTCGGCCCGGCGAAGAGGAACGAAGCAATGGGCTTGCCCGTGCGGGTCAGTGCCGTCTTCACGGTGGCCAGCATGTCCACCACGGCATCCACGGCCCGCTCCTGCCCGAATACATTGGCATTGAACGACTTACGCAATGCGGAAACATCCATCGGTAAAGCTGGGTCCACCATGAAGGGTGGCAGGCCACTCTCCGTGCAGAACTGTTTCAGCACCATCTCACGGTCAATGGCGACAGGCAGTGCGTTGCTGCTCGCACTTGTGCCGCTTTCCGTTTGCGCCGTTTTTCCTTTTTTCTTTTTGGGTAAAACAGGCAGTTCCGACATGCCCAGCAGAATGCTCTCCAAAAAGCGGATAGGGCGCCCCGGCATGCCGCTGTACGGCGAAAACCTGCGTTGCAAACGGATGATTTCGTTCACGGCCTCTGGCGCTACCTCCACCTGGCGCCGTCCGGCCAGGCTTTTCATTTTTTGTAAAA
>JALOMF010000364.1 GCA_025455635.1 Saprospiraceae bacterium
GAAAAGCATGATGGCCTCCGGGTGCTTTGCCTTCATCTTGAAGTACTGCTCCATGAGCGGCGTCACTTTCTCCGACTTTTCACGGGGTTGTCCGCCTACGATGGTCGTGCTGCTTCTTGCCACAGGTTTGTTTGTTTTCGGGCAAAGATAATCGGATTGCGGATTTGGGATTGCGGATTGCGGATTTGGGGTTTGTCATCCTGAAAGGAACTGTCCACGCCGCTTGTGCCCTTATGACGTGGACAGTTCCTTTCAGGATGACAAAACAGCTTAACCGTTCATGCAGTGGATATATCCGTAAGTATCTTACACTCGGTTTTATCCAAAATCCATGCCCCATAGCATCAATGCCTCCTCGTCGCCCGGCACGGTAATCATCCGCTCAAACCGCAGCCCGATTTTCTCCAAGACCCGCAACGAAGGCTTGTTGCGCTCAACGGCGATGGCCGCCAGCCGGGGCAGTTTTAGTGCTTGCTTCGCAAAATGGGCGACTGCACGGGCGGCCTCCACGGCATAACCTTGGCCATAGAATTGCGGCAGCAAGGCATAACCGATGTCCACGTCGTCGAGGTAGTCCCGTTTTATGAGGCCGCACATGCCTACCACTTGGCCGTCCGACTTGCGCTCCAGCAGGTAGAAGCCGTAGCCGGATTTGCGGTAGCCCAAGTAAATGCGGTAAATGGCGTACCTGCGGGCGGCGTCGAGGTCGTGCACCTTGCGGTCGCCGATATTGGCAATCCAGTCGGGCGAGTTGAGCAGGGCGTAGAGGAACGGGGCGTCGGCGGGCCTGATTTCCCGGAACAGCAGGCGCTCGGTCTCGATATTGGGCTTCCAAATCGGCGGCTGTATCAGCGTAAACATAGCTTGCGAGTCCTCATGCCCGGTCTTGACGAAGCCTTGGCGTTCCAGCAGTTTCACCGAGGCCAGGTTCGCAGGCAGGGTGAACGCTTGGATGATGGCCGCAGCCATTTCACCAAAACCAAAATCGAGGATGGCGGCTACGGCCTCACTCATATAACCCTTGCCCCAGTAGTCGGGGTGCATCGAATACCCCAGCTCGGCGGTGCGTTTTTCGGCATCGAGGTTCCAGAGACAGGCCGAGCCGATAAGCTCCATTTCGCCCTTCCTGCAAATGCCCCAAGCGATGGCGTTGCCCAGTTCTTGGCCCTCCTGCACGTCCCGGATGAAGGCAACGGCATCTTCGATGGTCTTGGGCTTTTCCCGGTCAATGTACTGGTTCATCTGCGCATTGGTGCGGTGGACGAACATGGTGGGGCCATCGGATTCGTCAAGCGCCCGCAGCAGTAGGCGCTCGGTTTCGAGGATTGGGAAAGGAGTGAAAAGGGTTTTCAAAGCAACCTATGTTTATGGTCAAACAGCGGGCAATTTTACGCCATTATCCGCAGCTCAAAACCAAAAAAGCAGGATTTGACAAATAAAGCGGAGCGGGTGCGCCTAGTTTTGCTGCTGTTAAATTGATTATTTCAAAACTCTAAAGCTGTGCAAAATGAAGCGAACCCGTACTATTTCCTGTTTAATCTTGGCCCTTTTGGCCTATTTCTCGGTCAGCGCCCAAACGGTGCCTGCCGAATTGGACGCTACCCTGAAAGCCACGCTGGAAACCATGCGTACGCAATTGAATGCCAAGTCGTTGAGTGCGGCCATGCAGTTCTCCGATGGAGCCATTTGGGCACACGCCAATGGGGTTTCCTCGGAGGTGCCACTGAAAAACGTGACGCCAGACCACACCTACCTGATTGGCAGCGTGACGAAGACCCTCACCTCCGCCTGCATCCTGCAATTGGCCGACGAGGGCCTGCTGAACCTCGACGACAGCCTCCACCAATGGCTCGATACTTTTCCGTTTATTGAACCGAATATCACCATCCGGCAATTGATGCAGCACACCAGCGGCATCCACGATGTGCTGGCTACGCCCGGACAACAAGATTCATTATTGGCCGATATATCGAGGATATGGACGGCAGAGGAATTAATTGACGCTTTTATCCAGCCAGCGGATTTTCAGCCGGGCACTGCGTGGGGTTATTCCAATACCAATTATTTCCTGCTCGGCATGATTATTAAAAAAGCGACCAATAATGATTTTTATACGGAATTAAGGAACCGCTTTTACCAACCGCTGGGGCTTTCGAGTTTTTCCATACCCGCATTTGAACCCAGCAGCGGCTTGCCCGTGGCCCACGTCTGGATGAACCTGACTGCCGATAATATACTGGACGATGGTCATTTCTTTTATTCCAATTGGCTGTCCTTAAATTCCACGGCTGGCGCTGCGGGCGGCTATTATTCCACGCCAACCGATTGCACCAAATGGATGCGCACGTATATGCGGGGCGACCTGCTTTCAGCAGAAATGATGGCCAATGCGAAGACAACGGTTTTTGCGGCAGGTTCACAGGGCGGATTATACGGGCTGGGTTTGATGAAAAACAGCTTTTTGGGATTCGAGGCGTATGGACACGGCGGCGATTTGGCCTACCATGCCTCCTCGTGGTACTTCCCGGAAAAAGACCTCAGCATCACGGTTTTTACCAACGACAGCAATGCAGACTCATGGGATTTGCTGCCCGTGGTCAGGGAACTGCTCCGGGATTGCGATGATTTTGAGCAAATCACCGCGGTGAAGCCCAGCTTGGACGGGATTGGCGCTGCCATCAATGTTTTCCCAAACCCTTTTGACGACCAATTGTCGGTGAACATCCAACTGGCAAATCCCGCAGCGACCGTGGAAATGCGCTTGAGCAATGCCATCGGGCAAACGGTCAAAACAATGCAATTCGAGAACTTGCCATCCGGCGAAACCACGCTTAAAATGCACGACTTGGAACAAACAGCGCCAGGGTTTTATTCATTGGCCGTGTCGGTAAATGGTGTTGAAGGGAGGGCAATAAAGTTGGTTAAATAACCCATTAATAACGAATGTATTTAAAGCTGATAGCAGGCCCTTTTGAGAGGCGGGGTTATCAAACCCCGCTGTTTCGGAAGTGCGGGGTTTGACAACCCCGCCTCTCGAAAAAGACACCGGGGTTTGATAACCCTTCCTCCCGATTCCTATCGGTACGAAAAAACTTGCCATCAACTTTAAATGCGATAATCTAAAAAGAATATTATGGCAACAACATCCATCTTCAAATCCAAATTATTCAAAGTTTTTTTGGTCGTTTTCATTTTCAGCGGCTTGATAAAAATATTTGAGAGCGGCCATTCCTTCGGACAGTGGCTGCACTCGGTGCTGCATTGAACGGAACTTTTTAATGGTACAGTAGAAGTCTTCATGATAATCAAGCCCTTTGCCAGTATTGGCAGAGGGCTTTTCTTGCATAGGCATTTTCAATCGTTTAATTTTGTGCAAAAAAAAATGTATTCTTGGATAACAGAGAATGGTCGGAGCATAACAAATCTGCCAGAAACAGGGAACCTCATCGTTTTCTCAAAACTGAAGGAAATCCATGCAAACCTGACTTTCAGGGGGTTTTCCATAAAATATGCCTGCGAGGGCGAGGAGACCTACACCATCAACGGCACGAAGTTCAAGGTCAGTGCTGGGCAGTACCTGTTGGCCAATAATTTTGCGGAAGGGAACGTACAAATCGAAAGCAAGAACCCCGTCAAGGGCATCTGCATTGATTTCGACACCAACCTAGTGGCCGCAGCCGCTGCCAGTTTCAGCAGGCCCGACACCCCCATCCCTGACCAAAGCCTCGACCTGTTTTTCACAACGCCCGCCTTCCTCGAAAACCAATACATGGCCAAAAACACGAAAATCGGGGCCTTGCTTTTGGAGTTGGACAAGTTGATTTCTGCTGCGCCATTTGTGCAGCACCAATTCACGGAGGAATTATACCTGAACCTGGCCGAGCGGCTAGTAGAGGACTACAAGCCAATAATCCCCCAATTAAATGCCGTACCCGGCATGAAACTGGCCACCAAAAAAGATTTATTCCGCCGTTTAATATTGGGCAAATTGTTCATCTCCGAACATTTTTCAAAACCATTGAACATTGAAGATATAGCCAAGGAAATTGGCATGTCCAAATTCCATTTTTTCCGCTTGTTCAAGCAGGTTTTCAACCAAAGCCCCTACCAATATTTATTGCAAAAAAGGCTGGAATACGCCGTGGCTTTATTAAAAAAAGGCAATGCCTCCATCTCTGAAATAGCTATGGACACTGGCTTTTCGGATATTCATGCGTTCAGCAAGGCATTTAAAAACACGTATGGCACCTCACCTTCCCATTTCATCAAATAACCTTGCCCTTCATTACTATCTTATCCATCATATCGCTTCCAAAAGCATAAGGCAAATAAGCCAACGACGGCATGGGTTTCGTGATGATTAAATTGGCATATTTCCCACGGGCTATGGAACCAAAATCCGCCGCCGCTTCCAGCGCAAACGCCCCGTTCAGGGTAGCCGCCTGAATGGCCTCTTCGGGCAGCATTTTCAGCATGATACAAGCCAAGGACACCACGAATGGCATACGACCGCTCGGCGAAGTGCCAGGGTTATAGTCGCTGGCGAGGGCCACGGCCACGTCGTTGTCGAGCAGGCGGCGGGCGGGCGGGATGTGGTCTTGCAGGAAAAACGGTGCCGACGGTAGCAGCGTGGCAATGGTTTCGCTGTTTTTCAGCACCTCGATGTCGGCATCGTCCACGACTTCGAGGTGGTCAACGGAGACGGCGCCGTGGCGCACCGCCGCAGCGATGCCGCCCATGCAATTGAACTGGTTGACATGCACTTTCGGGCGCAGGCCGTACTTGGCCCCGGCCTCCAATACCGCCTCCATCTCGGCCACGCTGAAGGCCAGTTTTTCACAAAAAACATCCACGTAATCGGCCAGCCCCTCGGCGGCGACCCTCGGCAGCATTTCATTGATTATCAAGGAGATATACCC
>JALOMF010000365.1 GCA_025455635.1 Saprospiraceae bacterium
CTGCCCCGCCACCAGCAAGAACGCATCTTCGTGTGGCTAAAACCCTCCGAGGCCGACCCCCAAGGTGCCGCCTACAACCTCAACCACTCGAAAATGGCCATCGCCTCCGGCGGGCTTACGGGCAAAGGCTTCCTCGAAGGTACTTTCACGCAGGGCAATTTCGTGCCGGAGCAGACCACCGACTTCATTTTTTGCGCCGTTGGCGAAGAGCAGGGCTTCATCGGGGTCTTGTTTATCATCTCGCTCTACATTGGCCTCATGGTGCGCATCGTGCTCATCGCAGAGCGGCAGCGCTCCGACTTCAACCGCCTCTACGCTTACGGTGTGGCCAGTGTGCTGTTCGTGCACTTTTTCATCAATATCGGCATGACGATGGGCATTATGCCCATCATCGGCATACCGCTGCCCTTCCTGAGCAAGGGTGGCTCTAGCCTCATCGCATTTTCGATTATGATTGGTGTACTTTTGAAATTGGACGCTGAAAAGAACTGAGGATACGAGTATTTGAATATACGAGGATTTGATGGGGAAATGGTCAAATCCTTGCATCCTCGAATCCTCGAATCCTCGAATCCTCCACGAAATGCACATCTCCGACAACATCCGCCAAGCCTCCACGCTGCCGGGCCGATTTTACAGCGACCGGGCCATTTTTGACGAAGTCAAGGAAAAAATCTTTGCCGCATCGTGGCTCTACGTGGCCGATGCCGACGTGGTGGCCCGCCCCGGCGACGCCTACCCCTTCACGCTGCTGCCCGGTGTGCTCGACGAGCCGCTGGTACTGGTGCGTGACCGGGAGGGTACCCTGCGCTGCCTCTCCAACGTGTGTACCCACCGGGGCAAGCTCATCGTGGAGCAGCCCGCCAACTTCCCCATGGTGCTGCGCTGTGGCTACCACGGCAGGTGCTTCCGGCTCGATGGCAGCTTCAAGTCCATGCCGGAGTTTGGGCAGGCAGAGGACTTCCCGACACCAGCCGACGACCTGGCCAATATCCCCGTGCGGGAGTGGCTGGGCATGGTCTTCGTGTCGCTGGCCCCGGCTTTCGATTTCGAGGAGGCGACCCGGCCCATCCGGGAGCGGGTAGGCTTTCTGCCACTCGACCAGTTGCGCTTCGAGGCGGAGGGTACGCAGCAGTACCACGTGAAAGCCAATTGGGCGCTCTACTGCGACAATTACCTCGAAGGTTTCCATATTCCGTTCGTGCACCCGGCGCTCAACCAAGCACTCGACTTTGGGCAGTACGACTACGAGCTTTTTCCGTTTTGCAACCTCCAGATTGGCATCGCCGACGAGGGGCAGCCGCACTTCGAGCTGCCGCCGGGGCAGCCTGATTTTGGTAAAAAAATCTATGCCTGGTATTTCTGGCTCTTCCCGAACCTGATGCTCAATTTTTACCCCTGGGGGCTTTCGCTCAACGTGGTGGAGCCGCTAGACCACGAGCGCACCAAGGTGAGCTTCCGTACCTATCGTTTTGAAAATCAGGCATTTAACCGCAGCGATAACCAATTGGAGGCCACTGAACTGGAGGACGAGGCGGTGGTGGAAAGTGTGCAGTTGGGCATCCGGTCGAGGTACTACCAGCGGGGCAGGTTTTCGCCCACGATGGAGAAAGGGGTGCATCATTTTCACAGACTGGTGGCGGGGTTCTTGGGTTTGTAGTCGGGAAATTTATTTCCCGACATAGATTTTCCGCCAAGAAAGCTGTTTCCAAATATGCAAACCCCTGTCGGGAAATGAATTTCCCGGCTACAATTTTAAGCCTTCGGCAACAGTGAACACATACGACTTTGGCGGCGTTGGTTCGTTTGAAGCTAGGCCGGCCAGCAGGTTCGGCCATTTTTTCAAAAACAATCCAAATCCATTTCACCATGATTGCTAAAAAAATAATCATCCCAATTTTACTGGTCGCAGTGGCCGTCATTTCATGGCAATGCAGTGCGCTGAAGAAGGGCGGCGGCTTCAACCTTTTTTCGATTGAAGACGACAAGGCACTCGGCCTACAGGTGAGTCAACAGATTGCCAGCGACCCGAAGCAGTTCCCCATTTTGCCCGAAAGAGGCAACGAGGAGGTGTATAAATACGTGCGGGGCCTCACCACGCAGCTACTCCGCTCCGGCAAGGTGGCCCATGCCAACGATTTTGACTGGAAAGTGCAAATCGTTAACGACGACAAGACGCTGAACGCCTTCGCCGTGCCGGGCGGGCACCTGTACGTTTACACTGGCCTGATAAAATTCCTGGACACGGAAGACCAACTGGCGGGCGTGATGGGCCACGAGATTGCCCACGCTGCCCAGCGCCACTCCACCCAGCAGATGACCAAGCTCTACGGCCTCGATGCCCTCCGTCAGATTGTGACGGGCAAGCAAGACCCCGGCCTTGTGGAGCAGCTCGCCCTTAGTTTGGCCTCCTTGAAGTTCAGCCGCAAGCACGAGGCCGAGGCCGATGAGCAGTCCGTGCTGTACCTTTGCAACAGCAGCTTGAATGCCGCTGGCGCTGCTGGTTTTTTTGAAAAAATAACGGGCAAAGGCGGTACGCCACCAGAGTTCCTGAGCACCCACCCCGACCCCGGCAACCGGGTGAAGGACATCAAGGCCAAGGCGCAGTCGTTGGGCTGCAAAGGCAACAAGACCAATAAAACGGAGTACGAAAAGATGAAGAAACTGCTGAAATAAGTCGGTAATTACCAGTCACCAAAACGATGAAGCCACTCAACTCGTCGCCCCAGGTCGTCAGGGGGCTTTTCCCGGTTCCCCGCTCGGTGTTGAGCAACCGCTTGGCACTGGTGCTGATTTTGGGCGAATTTGTGGTGGGCACGGTAGGCTATATGTGGCTGGAGGGCTACACGTTCCGGCAAGCGTTTTTCATGACGACCATCACCGTAGCGACGGTGGGCTACGGGGCAGTTAAAGAACTCAGCCCTGCGGGCGAATGGTTTTCTTCGTTCTTGATTTTGCTGAACATTGGCATCTTTGCCTACGCACTGGCCGTTTTTTCCTACTACGTCATCAATGGCGAAATCTTTCGAAAAATGCACCTGAAATCCATCAACAACAAGATTGATTCCCTGAGAGACCACGTCATCGTATGCGGCTACGGCCGCTACGGGCGGGAGGTCTCGCAGAACTTCATGCACCACCGCATGCCATTCGTGGTGGTGGAAAACAGCAGTGCCATCATCGAGGAAATGCAGTCGAGCGGCGAGTCCATCCTCTACATCGGCGACGATGCTACGCACGACGAGACCCTGCTCCGGGCAGGCATCACCCGTGCCAAAGCGCTCATCACGGCCCTGCCCGACGATTCCGAGAACGTGTTCATCGTGCTGACCGCCCGCCAACTGAACCCAACCCTGAACATCATCAGCCGTGCCACACAGGTCAAGTCGCAGCGGAAGCTGCGGCTGGCGGGGGCCAACCACGTCATCATGCCGGAGCAAATCGGGGGCTTCTACATGGCCACGCTGGTGAGCAAACCGGGCGCTACCGAGTTCTTTTCCTACATCACCCGGGAGTCGGAGTCGGACATCGAGTTCGAGGAGATTCACTTCCGCAACATGCCCCCCTCGTGCAAGGGCAAGTCCATCAGCGACCTCCACATCCGGCGGGAGACCGGGGCGAACATCATCGGCTTCAAGCACTCGGATGGCAGCTACGTGGTGAACCCTGGGCCAGAGACCATTTTGGAGGAAAATTCCAGCTTTATTTTGTTGGGCAACAGGGAGCAATTGGAGTCGCTCAGGCAGTACCTTGCCCGCCTATCTTGAGTTTTTTCAAGCTAGAAAACCAACCAACATGGAAAACATCAAACTGCTGCATGCCATCGCTGGCGCAACCGTCGGCCTGACTGGGCTGGCGCAAATTATTATGAAAAAAGGTGGGCGACTGCACCGGGTCATCGGCATGACCTATTTCTGGTCATGGCTCGTGATTGTGGTCACGGGCGGCATCATCGGCAGTGCGATGATAACCTTTTTCGGTGTGCTGGGCTTTTACATGGCCCTGACGGGCTACCGATTTGGCCACTTGCGCAGCATGAACATCGGTATTTTTGAAAAAGCAGTGGTGGGCGTTGGCTTGGCCTTTGCGCTCGGCACCTTGGGTTGGGGGGCTTACATGGTGCTAAAAAACGGCGGCGGCTTTGGCGTCGTGGCCGTGTTTTTTGGGGTGATTTTCACCCTCACGGCTTGGAAGGATTTCCGGGAGTTCGTGCAGGGTAAGCCCGTCCGCAAGTTGAGCGGGCACAGGATGCAGTGGTATTTCGAGCATTTTGGCCGGATGTACATCTCGTACATCGCAGCGATGACGGCATTTACCGTGATTCAAAATGTTTTTGGCGTGGTGCTGCTGGACTGGATTTTGCCCACGGTCATCGGAACCGCACTGATTGTTTTGACCAATCGGCACTATTTCAAGCAATTCAATATCAGCTAAAAACAGCGTCATGCACAAGCCAGCCAAAGACAAGCATTTCATCAAGCAGCCCTGGTTCGAGGGTGGGCCAAAGGCGATGAAACAGTACGTGACGGAGCACCTCCGCTACCCGACCGAGGCACTTGCGCAAAAAGTGGAGGGCACGGTGACCGTCCGCTTCGATATTGACCACAAGGGCGATGTGGTGGATGCGAAAATCATCGGCCATGCGCTCGGCCACGGCTGCGACGAAGAAGCCATCCGGCTGGTGAAGTCCATGAAGTTCAAGGTAGACAAACCGAGGGGGCTGCGGGTGGTTTACCACAAGACGATGCAGGTGCATTTTAGGCTGCCGACTGCGGCGGAACAGACTTCGCAGGAGCTACAGGTACAGTATAATTATGTGGAAAAAACTGCCAGCGACCCCGCTGCCGAGCCAGTGGTGCCGAGCGGTGGGGGTTATACGATTTCGATTGGGTGGGGGTGAGGT
>JALOMF010000366.1 GCA_025455635.1 Saprospiraceae bacterium
AGCAGCGTGCCCTCCACTTCAAACCACTGGATGAGCTTGCCATTCACGTAGTATGCCTCCATTTTGATGCTGTTTTTTTCGTCCATGAGGTAGAGGCCCTTGGCGGCGTCCACGGTCACGAGTTCGTAGGGGCGGTTGCCCGTCACCTTGTCCTCACCATAGACTATTTGGAAGGTGTAGGCTTCCGGTACGGTGTCCAGCGGGTGGATGTGGAGTTCCATGGGCAGCTCCTGCACCTTGCCCGTGGCGGTGAAGATTTCGAGCTGGCCCTTCCAGTCGCCGGCCCAGGAGGCAGGGAAGGCCATTTGCTGGCCGATGAGCAACTTGGTCGAAAACAGGAGGACGAAGAAAAGGATGGGTTTCATTGAATTGATACTTTTGTGTTGAGTTTGAAGCTCCGTGTATCTAAGTGCCTGCGTGTCTCCGTGTTTATTTTAACACAGAGACACGAGGGCACGGAGGGACACGGAGGACTTGACAATTATTTATGATGAAAAAACTGTTCCTAATTGCCCTACTGGCAAGCGCTTACACGGGCGCATTTGCCCAAAACTACTTCCAGCAGGAGGTGAACTACCGCATCAGCGCCACGCTCGACGACCAGACGCACACGCTCACGGGCGAGGTCGAAATCGAGTACCACAACAACGCCCCGCAACCGCTGGACTCCATCTGGATGCACCTCTGGGGCAATGCCTTCAAGGGCCAAAACACCGAATTTGCGAAGCAAAAACTCCGCACCGGCGACACCGAGTTTTATTTCTCCGGCGAAAAAGGGAAGGGCCACTACTCCCAGCTCGACTTCAAGGTGGACGGGCAGGCGGTCGCTTGGGCGTTTGACAAAAAGCACCCCGACATCGCCTACCTGAAGCTCGCCACGCCTTTGCGCAGTGGCGGCAAAATTGTGATAAAAACGCCATTTACCCTAAAAATACCTGACTCGTGGAGCCGCCTCGGCCATGTGGGCACTAGCTACCAGATGACGCAGTGGTTTCCCAAGCCCGCCGTCTTCGATGCCACGGGCTGGCACCCGATGCCCTACCTCGACATGGGCGAGTTCTACGCCGATTTCGGCAGCTACGACGTGACGCTCACCCTCCCCGAAAACTACGTGGTGGGCGCCACTGGCACGCTCCAAACGGAGAGCGAGCGCCTGTTTTTGCAAAGCAAAGTAACTGAAACTGAGGCCCTTGTGAAAAGCGGCTTCCCCACGGGCGAGGACTTTCCGCCTTCGGCAACGGCGATGAAAACCATCCGCTATACCGCTGAAAAAGTGATAGATTTTGCTTGGTTCGCCGACAAGCGCTTCCACGTGCTGCACGACGAGGCGGTGTTGCCCAGCGGCAAAAAAGTGGATGCTTGGGCCATGTTTACCAACAAAGAAGCGAAGATTTGGACCCGTGGGGCCAAAAACGTGCGCCGGGCGCTGGAGTTCTACTCGCAGCACGTGGGCGAGTACCCTTGGCCGCAGGCCACCGCCGTACACAGCGCCCTGAGCGCCGGGGGCGGCATGGAGTACCCCATGATTACGGTCATCGGCAACAGCGGCAACTCCCGTGGCCTCGACGACGTGATTACCCACGAGGTCGGCCACAACTGGTTCCAGGGGCTGCTGGCCACCAACGAGCGTGACCACCCGTGGATGGACGAGGGCATCAACAGCTACTACGAGCACCGCTACATGCGCCAATATTACGGCAGCCGGGTCGCCTTCAACCTGCCCAAGTTCATCACCAAGCACCTCGACGGCGACGTGTACGAAACGGGCATCCAGCTCCAGTGCCGCCGCCGCCTCGACCAAGCGCCCTGCGGGCACTCCGACCATTTCACCCAGACGAACTACGGCCTGATGGTCTATATGAAAACGGCCACGGCCATGCGGCACTTGGAGGAGTACCTCGGCACGGCGGTTTTTGATAAAATCATGAAATCCTACTTCGACCAATGGGCCTTCAAGCACCCGCAGCCCGCCGACCTGCGCAGCCTGTTCGAGCGGGAGACGGGCAAGGATTTGGGCTGGTTCTTCGACGGCCTCATCTGCTCCATTGACCAGATGGACTACTCGCTGTCGGGCATCGGCGGCTCGGCCACGGGTGGCTACCAGTTGGCCGTGAAAAACAAGGGCGAACTCTTGGCGCCGTTCCCCATCACAGCCTACAAGGACACCCTGGCGGTGCGCACCGTGTGGTACGAGGGCTTTGCTGGCGCAAAAACCGTGGACTTCTCCGCCACCGACTGCGACCGCCTCGTGCTGGACGGCGAGCACGTCACGCTGGAAGTTTACCGCAAGAACAACACGTTGAAAACCAGCGGTTTGCTCAAATCGGTGGAGCCGTTTCGGGCACGTTTCACGGTGGGTACCGTACCGGAAAACAGCCGACTCACCACGCTGAACATGACGCCCGTCATCGGCGGCAACGTCTATGACGGCACGATGCTCGGCTTTGCGTTTCACAATGATATACTGCCCGCCCGCCGCTTCCAGTGGCAGTGGACGCCGCTGCTCGGCACCAAGTCCGGCGACCTCGTGGGCACGGCCAATTTGCAGTACAATTTTTTTCCTAAAACAGAGAAAATCAAGCAGTTGAGCATTGGGGTAAAATCGAGGGCGTTCAACTACCGCTCCCTCGACTCGCTGCGCACGGAGACGGGCTTTGCCTCCACCGACTTGCAGTACCGTACCATCGTGCCGTACCTGCGGCTGGAGCTGATGCGCAGGCCGAACAGCCAATTTTACCAGACCATCCAACTGCGGAGCATCCTGCTGGACGAGGAGGTGACGAGGTTCGAGCCGGTGGACACGCTCGGCACCTTCTACACGGGCAACGAGCGGGTGGACGGCCTCATCAACGAGCTGACCTGGGAGCTGGGCGACCGCCGGGCGCTGAACCCGTACAGCCTGCGCCTCGCCTTGGAGCAGCGCAGCTACGACGATGTTTTCAACTCGAAGCTCAAGCGTAGCTACCTGCGGCTATCGCTGGAGGCCAAGGCGTCGCTGACCTACGCCCATGACCGCAATATCTACGTGCGGGGCTTTTTTGGCAGCTTTTTGAAAAACGACTACCGCAACCGGGGTGCCATTGCGCCCGGTGCCTTCAACCTCACGGGGCAGGGCTTCAACGATTACCGCTACGATGATTTCTACTTCGGACGCACGGAGACGACGGGCTTTTATTCCCAACAAATACACCAGCGGGAGGGCGGCCTGAAGGTGCCGCTCGGCGGTGCCAATTCAGAGGGCCGCAGCAACAACTACCTCTTCGCCATCAACCTAAAAGCCGACCTGCCGCAGGATTTGCCACTGAAACTGCCACTGAAACCCTATTTCGACTTCGGCTACTACGACGATGCTCGACCCATTAACAGCGAACTCAGCTTCTCCGACCAAGTATGGTGGCAAGGTGGCGTGGCGCTGGAGTTCGGCAAGGGCATCTTCGGTGTTTACGTCCCAGTGGTCAGTTCGCCGACCCTGCGTGGCACCGATGAAATGCCCGGCCTATACGACACTTCTGGCCGGGACAAGTGGTACGAGCGCATCGCCTTCACGCTCGATTTGACGCAGCTGAACCCGTGGAACTTGTTGGAGCGGATTCAGCTTTGATGGTTGAATTGGGGAATTGGTTGAATTGGTTGGGAGGTGCCTACCCAATTTCCCAATTCCCCCAATTTCCCAATTTCCGCATTTCAACCCTATCCTATGACTCGACAGCTTGCGCTCAAAACAACTTCCATCGTGCTTGGCACCGCATTTAGCTTGGTGCTGGCGGAGGTCGTTTATCGGCTATATGATTATATCAATTTCGTTGATTTTAAACAGGTGGAAGCACAAGCACGCACCCCGATTGACAGGCCAAACGATGAGCTTGACTTGGGCATGATTATTCAAATATCGGCACATCGCCATATCGTTTATGAGCTGATTCCTTCTTCGAAGTATAAGTTTCAAAAAGTACGGGTACGCACCAATTCCAACGGCTTTCGGGATGCGGAATATGCGGCAACAAAACCCCCGAAAACCCGCAGGATTATTGGGCTTGGCGACTCGGTGATGTTTGGCTGGGGCGTGAACGAAAGCGAATGTTATTTGAGCCAATTGGAGCATAAATTAAATAGCCATGATTCGGTGAAATATGAAATTATCAACACGGGGGTACCCGGTTATAATACCGTCATGGAGGTGGCGAGTTTGGCGCATAAATTTGCGCTCAATGATATAGACATGGTCGTGATAAACTATATCGGAAACGACTGGCATTTGCCCAATTTTATCCGAAAAAAGCCCAATTATTTTGCGCTCAATAAATCATTGATAGTGGAGCG
Organism: Saprospiraceae bacterium; assembly: GCA_025455635.1. Taxonomy (GTDB): domain Bacteria; phylum Bacteroidota; class Bacteroidia; order Chitinophagales; family Saprospiraceae; genus UBA6168. The sequence goes on from JALOMF010000366.1 coordinate 4,321, forward strand.
TTTTAAAAGCAACGACGGCATTGGCACCAAACTGGAGACCGCACCGCTCAATTCCTTTAAATCCCATTATGCCAACACCATTGACCGAACGCCGCCGGAGTACCACGACATGGTGGGCGTGGAAGCTTACACCGCCGCTATGGAGCGTTTGGGAGTGCTTCGGCAAAAGCACGGCTTCAAGGTAGTCGTGCTGGCCACCAATCCCGATGCGCCAGCCGATGATTTCGTGTACAAAGCCTGCGAAAAAATCGGGTTCGACCTCGTTGATTTTTATCCATTTTGGGAAAAGCACAAAGCGGAAAACCCATCGGCTGACTACCACCTGTCCAAGGAGGACACGCACCCTTCGGCGCAGAGCCATGCCCTGATTGCAGACTTGTTGTTGCCACACCTGATTTTTCCAAACTAGAAACTTGCCCAGCCCCCCAACCGGGTGACAAAACTTTCGGTTGCCGATTCACGGCGAATTTTTAGGTTTGCCACGACTAATTACCACCATTACCCCCGAAAGCTGAAAACTCAAACCCTTCTACATGCAAGGACTTACTCGAAGGGCACTCACGGCTGTCCTTTTTGTGGTTGT
>JALOMF010000367.1 GCA_025455635.1 Saprospiraceae bacterium
GGGCGGGCTACAAGTTCCGGGCCGCTGGCATTGACGAGTGGCTGGACTGCGGCAACAAGCTCAACACCGTGGAGACCAACCGCCGGATGCTGGAAATCAAGCACCCGTTGGAGCAACTTGTTTCGCCACAGGCGGTCATTCAAAACTCGGTCATCATCGAGCCATGTTTTATTGGCGCTGGCGCAAAAATCACCAATTCCGTCATCGTGCCGCACGTGTCGGTGGGCAATAATTCGGTGATAGCAAACTGTATCATCAAAAACAGCGTTATACAGGGCGATACCAGCGTCAGCGACGCCTTGTTCACGGATTCGATGCTGGGCAACCACGTTGTTTACGAAGGCCATGTGTCGGACGTGAGCATCGGCGATTACACCAGTTTTAAAGAATGAGGTGACATTTTTCCCCATTGCTGGCCTTGGCTTTTGGTAGGCAAAAACATGGGTAAAGGTGCCACCTCATGTATATTCTTCTCCGTGAGATGACACCTTTTTCCTTGAAACGCCTGCTTGGCACAGCAATGCCGAGCAGGAAAAAGATGTCACCTCAATGCGGGCCAAACCATATTGAATATAATGTCAAAGCGTTTTCTCCTTCCCCTACTTCTCCTAGCTGCCCTTTCGCTGCAAGCGCAAGAAGAACTCCCAACGCCCGAAGAATCGAAGCGGGAGGAAGCCTTCCTAGACGGCAACCGGGAAAAACTGCTCGGCAATTGGGAAAAAGCCGCCGCCAAGTTCAAGGAAGTGCTGGAAGGAGACCCTAAGAACGATGCGGCCTCCTACGAGTTGGCCCGTGTTTACGAAGCACTGAAAGAAACAGACAAGGCCATTGCCGCAGGCAAAAACGCCGTGGAATGGAACCCCACCAACCCTTGGTACAAGTACTACCTCGCCGAGCTTTACCAAAAAGTGGACAAGGACAAGGCCGCTGCCGACCTCTATGCCCAGCTCGTGAAGGCCGACCCCCGCAACGAGGGCTACTATTTCAAATGGGCCTACTACCTCGTGCGGGCCAGCCAGCCTGCCGAGGCCATTAAGGTTTATGACCAGTTGGAGAAATTGATTGGGGTTAACGAGGAGACCACCCGCCACAAGCAGACGCTCTACCTCGGCATGGGCGAGTACAAAAAAGCGGGCAAGGAAGTACAGGATTTGATAGCCCGCTTCCCCAACAACGTGGAGTACCGCCACCTGCTGGCCACCTTCTACGACCAGACGGGCGACAAGGCCAAGGCGACGGCCACCTACCAAGAGATACTGAAGCTGGCGCCCAACGACGCCCGTGCCCAGATAGCCCTCGCCGACGACAACAAGGGCACCGACGACATCAAGTTCCTCAACTCGCTGCGCCCGGTGTTCGAAGACCCCGCCACCAATATTGACACCAAAATAAAGGAGATAATACCCTACGTGGCTCGCCTAGCCGAGAACGGGGACAAAAGCCTCGGCAACTCGCTCCTGGCCCTGACCTCGCTGCTGGAGACGGTACACCCCAACTCCCCCAAGGCCCACTCGGTGCTCGGCGACGTGCTCTACCACAGCGGCAACCACGGCGAAGCGCTTGGCCACTATTTGCAGTGCCTGGCCTTGGACAAGAACGTGTGGGCGGTGTGGGAGCAGGTACTGTTCATTTATTTTGACAATAAGGACTACACCAACCTGACCAAGACCTCGGAGCAGGCCCTCGACCTCTTCCCGAACCAGGCCACGGCCCATTATTTCAACGGGCTTGGCTACAATGGCCTCCACCAGCCCAACGATGCACTGCCACCGCTCCAGCAGGCGCTGATTATGTCCGCCAAAAACCCGTCGCTCCGCTTCAACGTGCTGCGGGAAACCGCCGAGGCGCACTACCAACTGAAGAAGTACGCCCAGGCCGAAAAACCGCTCGGCGAGGCCCTGCTGCTCAACGCCAAAGACCCTGCGGTGCTGGAGCGCATGGGCGATGTGCAGTTTCAGTTGGGCAAGCAGACGGAGGCGCTGCAATTCTGGCAAAAAGCACAGGAGGCAGGCAGCAAGTCAGCGGTTTTGCAACGTAAGGTTTTGGAGGGGAAATTGGTGGAGTGAGGGGCCTGTCTAATTAAGTTTACCGCTCCCTTTACGATGTCAACCCGTCCGTCGAGCCAAATTACTTCCATAAAGAAAATATAGGTTCCAGTAGGTGAGTCAGCACCTTTAAACTTGCCATCCCAACCTCCGTTCAAGTCGCTGGGGTAAATATCGGATGTTGAAAATACCTGTTCCCCCCATTTATCATAAATCTGGAAAGTAGATATTATACGGATTGCATTATTGCCAAAAGCAGTAAATGTATCGTTGATGCCGTCTCCGTTGGGCGAAAAAGCATTTGGTACGTAAAGGTTTCTTAAATCAGCAACCTCGATGCCAATGCTGTCAATGGCGGTGCAGCCATTAATATCAGTCACTATTGCGGTGTATTCCATGGAATATGGAGGGGTTGCGGTCACCGAAATGCAATCACCACAATTCAGATGATCAGCTGGCTGCCATGCTACTACACGAAGTTACTAGGAACCAAATGTTATTTATTTGGCGACGACCAAGCGGCCGTACCGGTATTGGCTTTCGTCCCTTGACTTGGCCCTCACAAAATACAGGCCGGGGGCAAGGTGGGAAGTGTCCAGGTCAATCGCTGTGGACGGGCCGTCCACGTTCTTCGAGACCAGTACCCTTCCGTCCGTGCCGATAAGCTCGACCCAGCCCGTGAAGGGCTTTTCAAAATTGACCCAAGTGCGGTCGCGTGCGGGGTTGGGCGCCAGGCTGAAGCCGGCGCCAGTGGGCACGGCCTCCTTGGCGTCGGTCAGCCCCAGCGAGTCGCAGGGGCTTCCGGGCTGGCCGTAGAGCCGGAAGTGCGGGAAGTTCGGGATGTTCCAGTCGTGGATGGCGGGGATGGGAAGCCCGTGCTGCACGAGGTCGCAGGCCAGGCCTTTTTCGTTCGGCCTGTTGATGACGTGGAGCACGTCGGCGCTGCTGGGCACGGTGATGTAGATGCGGCCGTCGGGCGCCAGCATCTGCTGGTAGAAGGTGGTGGGGAAGGGCGAGAGGAAGCCGTCGTACACGGCCACCGTGACCCGTGATGCCTCCACGTCCGCCGCCTCGGTGTCGTACTGCACCACCGAGGTTCCGAGGGAGGCGTATAGGAACCTGGAGTCGGGGGAGAAGGCCAGGCCGCAGCTGGTGAGCGTGTCGTTGGGGAAGTAGATGGCACGGGGGTTGAGGAACTGGCCCGAGCAGCGGTCGAAGTCGAAGAGCCTCATGCCCTGGGCAGGGTTCAGCCGGGCGTACTTGTTGCCGTCCGGCGAGAAGGTGGCCTGGCCGCTCCAGTACTCGAAGCCCCATCCGTCCCCGATGTCCTGCCGGAAGGGCCCCTGCAGCCCCTGCGGGGTGAACAGGAACTTGAAGTAGCGGTTGGCGGCGGGCTGCTGCACGGTGCCGTAGGGGAGCACCAGCCACCAGTCCCGCCCGTTGGCGTGGCGGCAGGCCGTCATCTGCTCGCCGAAGTGCAGCGTGTCGAACACGAGCTGGTTCTTCTCCAGTATCTGCCCCGAACCGTTGTTCAGGGCCATGTCCACCTTCGTGCAGTGGAAATACTGGGTGTATTGGTTCCCGGCAACCCCCAAGTGGAACATCCAGTATTCTGATGGGGAGCCGGGCAGGGGCAGCATAATGGAGGATTGGGTTGAGGGATAACCAGTGATGTAACAGTATGAATTATAGATAGGTCCCGGGTTGATGGTGTCGCCTTGCTCGAACAACTGGTGCTGGAAATTGGCCAGCCTGCACCCGTCGGTGTACATCTGGAGGTTGCCCGCCGAATCGCTCACCATGGAGATTTCATCAAAATCAAAGCCCGGTGGGAGGTCAAAGTAGCTGACCGATACTGGGTCTTGCCTAAAGTCAAGCATGGAGCCGCCAAAAAGGTCGTTGGGTTCGTACTTATACTGTCCCAAAAGCCAGATGTAGTCGTGCTTGCCCTGGGCCGTCAGGTGGGCGGTGGCAAAAAAGCCTGCCACCACTACCAAAAATATCCTTTTCATGATAAGAAGTAAAATAGCCCCCTTCCGGGTTTTGGCCCGGAAGGGGGCGGATGAACATAGGTTGCGGCTATCTCACAATCACAAGGCGTCCATACTGGTATTGACGGCTGCCTTCGGCCACGGCCCTCACGAAATAGAGGCCAGGCAAAAGTGGGCGAGTGTCCAAGCCGATGGAAGTGGACGGCGCATCTACGACCTGTGAGGACAGCAGTTTGCCATCAGCACCTATCAGTTCGATGCTGCCCACAAAGGCGGTTTCAAAATTGACCCAAGTGCGGTCGTGTGCGGGGTTGGGCACAAGCTTGTGGTTTTGCATGCTGGCAAAAAACTAGTCCTTCACACTCCTATTCGCACTTTGACACTAGGCACGGCTGTACCTGATGAAACGGTGCAATCTAAACAGCTTCATAAAGAAGGAGCTATAAAAAAACTTATTTTGCCAAAAGCATCAAACCCCAAGCATGTGCTAGGGAATAAGGCCACCACGCTTGGCACCAGCCATTAGGTACAACGACCAATAGGACAAGTGCCACCCGTAGGGTGGCTTGAGATGATTTGGTGAGTCTAGTTAAATCCACAAGTCGGAAAGAAAAGCAGGTTCTCCGAGTAAGTGGTGTCAGTTTGTGCTATTGTAGCTGCCCAGTCGGCAGATAGTCGTTTTCAGCTTTACATTCGATAATATCGCATGTATCTTTTGGTACGGGTGCGGCTCTCCTTCGCCGTCCGGCTGAGGCACAAGGACTACCTGGGCCTCCTGGCCGCTGCCACCACCAAGACGGTGGATAAGGCCGGCAGGCACATCCGAGGAGACTCAAGCGGGACGGCTTCTTCCAAGCAAGCAT
>JALOMF010000368.1 GCA_025455635.1 Saprospiraceae bacterium
ATCATTTTTGCAGGGTTGATAAAGGTTCGTGCAGGATGATAAGGGTTGATGTTGCGTGGCCTTCCATCAATCCATACCAACTTCATCAACCCTTATCAACCTGAAAAAATCAATGCGAGTCGCCTTCTTCCTTTTCCATTTCCACGGCCACTTTTCGCACGGCGTTCCGCTTCAGTTCATGGTATTCCTTGCGGTTTCGGTAGATGTCGATGGCTGTGAACATGGCGTGCATGAACGATGATGCGTCGGCCTCGTTTTTGCCCGCCAAATCGAAGGCCGTGCCGTGGTCGGGCGAGGTGCGGATGATGGGAAGCCCCGCCGTGTAGTTCACGCCATTGCCGAAGGTTAGCGCCTTGAAGGGGATAAGCCCCTGGTCGTGGTACATGGCCAGGATGCCATCGAACTTGCTGAACTGCCCAGCGCCGAAGAACCCATCGGCGGGGAAAGGGCCGTAGGCCATCATGCCGTTTTTCTTGCATTCCATGATGGCTGGCCGAATGACTTTTTCCTCTTCGTCGCCGAGCATGCCTTCTTCCCCGGCGTGGGGGTTCAGGCCCAGCACGGCGATGTTGGGCCGCTCGATGCCAAAGTCAATGCGCAGCGTTTCACTGAAAATGCGCAGCTTGGCAATGAGGCGCTCCTTGGTGATGGCCCTCGAAACTTCCTTCAGCGGCACGTGCGCCGTGACCAAGCCTACCCGGAAATTATCGGCGACCAACAGCATCAGGCTGTCCTTGGCGTCGAACTCTTTGGTGATGTACTCGGTGTGGCCAACGTGCTCAAAACCAGCCAGTTGCATGGATTTTTTGTGGATGGGCGCCGTCACGATAGCGTCAATCAAGCCTGCCTTGAGGTCTTTCACGGCAGCTTCGAGGCTTTGCTGCGCAAAGGTTCCGCCCACGTCAGAAGGCTTGCCGAGGGTGATGTTCACGTTGTCGTTCCAGACATTCACCACATTTATTTTGTCGAGGGCCAGCCTGTCGGCGCTGCGCTGCACCACGAAGGTGACGTCGTCCAACTGGACGATGTTCTTGTGGTAGGAGATGACCTTGGAGGAGCCATAAATGACCGGGGTGCAGATGTCGAGCATCTTGCGGTGTGCCAGTGCTTTCAATATCACCTCCAGCCCGATGCCGTTGATGTCGCCAGCGGTGATGCCGAGCACGGGCTTGCTGCCCTTAACCCTCGGTTGTTGAGGCGGCTCGTTGATGGGTTCCACCGCTTCGATGTATTCGTTTTCTTGTTCCACTTTTATGTTTTTAGATGCCGAAGTACTGGGGCTTTTGCCCCAATGCCAGCGACGGTTTGCTGCCGAGCATGTTTGGAAAAAAATTGATGCTTAAAATTAAGAAACTGAAAATCAACGGTTTAGGGAAAATTCATCCCTCATCCCTCGTCCCTCATCCCTTAAAAACCTATCTTTCCGGCCCGGAAAAGTCCCAAAATTAGTCATTTCACTTATGCGAGCCAAAAAATCCTTCGGACAGCACTTCCTTACCAACGAGCACATCGCCCAGCGCATCGCCGATTCGCTAGTGCTTGGCGCCTCCCCGACCAACGTACTGGAGGTCGGGCCGGGCAAAGCCATGCTCACCAAGTACCTGTTGGAAAAGGACTTTTCGCTGAAATGCGTGGAAGCCGATACGGACATGGTGGACTACCTCAGCGCCAATTTTCCAGCGCTGAAGGGCAAGGTCATTGCCGAGGATTTTCTGAAACTCGACCTGGCCACCGTCTTCGATGGGCAGCCATTTTGTATTATTGGAAATTTTCCCTACAATATTTCCTCGCAGATTGTCTTCAAAATGGTGGAGCACCGACCATTGGTGCCACAACTGGTCGGCATGTTTCAAAAAGAAATGGCCGAGCGCATCATCGCCAAGCCGGGTGGCAAGGACTACGGGGTCATCAGCGTGCTCACGCAGGCGTTTTACGAAGGCAAATACCTGTTCTCGGTAGGCAACGGCAATTTCAACCCGCCACCCAAGGTGATGTCGGGCGTCATCAGGCTGGTGCGCAGGGAGGAGGCAATCGGCTGCGACGAGGCATTGTTCCGCAAGGTGGTGAAACAGGCTTTCAGCCAGCGCCGCAAGATGCTGCGCAATACCTTGAAGCCGTTTTTTGAGCAAAAACCGTCGGTGCTGGAGGATGTGTATTTCACCCAAAGGCCCGAAGTGCTGAGCGTGGGTGCGTTCGTAGAGCTGACGAACCGCATTTCCGAAGGGTAAAAAAAGAAGCCCAAGCGACGGACGCTTGGGCTTCTTTTTTGTGGTAAAATGTTGGGGCAGTGACTATTTCCTGCCGCCGACCACATTTCTAAAGGACATGATTTTGGAGCGCCAGTAGTCCGAAGCTTCCAGTTTTTCAATCACCACGCCCCTGCCGGAGGTGCTGTGGATGATGGTCATGCCGTTCTTCCGGTCGTTTTCATACACCATGGCCACGTGATAGACCCTACCACCGGGGCTGCGCCGGAAGAACACGAGGTCGCCGGGACGTGCTTCCTTTTTGGAAATGCTCTCGCCTTGGTTCTCCTGCGTCGCAGATGAACTGTTCATTTTGATGTCATGCTCTTTCATGCAGTAGTAAACGAATCCTGAGCAATCAAAACCACCGGGCGATTTTCCCGATGAGCGATAATTTGTGCCTAAAAATTGCTCTGCAAACTCCACGATATCACTCCTGAGCAATATTTCTTCCTCAATCTTCTTGGTCTTGGCCTCGGCTATCGGACCTGTTGACTCCACGGTTTGCGAAAGCAAACTACAAGATGTGAGACCTACGAGTGCAATAATTGAAAACACTCCTCTTACCAGCCTTTTGACGTTCATACGTTGCTGTTTTTTTTGCGTTGGCTTGAAACCCACGATGTTAATGAATCTTCGGTTTAAAATCAATTCTCCGGGGGGCGCAAATATTGGAGTGTTCAAAGTGGGATAAAACAGGAGTTCTCAAAGCGCCATAATGTGTCGAACCTGCCTTTTGTTCACCCTCGTTCCGACGGGGGTGCGGCAAAGATGCTAAAACAGTTTTTATTTCCAAGCACCTAACGAATAAAAATTGCAAATTCGTCTTTGTCGGCCAGAAATTGTAGGCTGCTCCTATAAGCGTTCAATATTTCCTTGGATAGCCCTATGGTGAAAATGCCTTCTACGTCCACAACTTGGTACAACGTTCTGCCGCTAAAATCCACCACCGCCGTATCACCAGCATACTGCAAGCCCAATCCATCGGTGCCGCAGCGGTTTACGCCCACTACATAACACTGGTTTTCGATGGCCCTGGCCACGAGCAACTGCCGCCAGTGGTGGCTGCGGCGCTCCGGCCAGTTGGCTACGTAGAGCAGTAGGTCGTAGCCCTCCACGTTCCGGCTCCAGACCGGGAAGCGCAGGTCGTAGCATATCAAGGGGCAGATTTTCCAGCCCATCCACTCCGTCACCAGCTTTTTTTGCCCTGCCGTGTAGGTCTCGTGCTCACTTGCAGGGCTGAACAAATGCCGCTTATCGTAATGGTCGTAGCTGCCATCGGGCCGCATCCAGACCAAGCGGTTGAAAAATTGCCCGTTCTCCTCGGCGATGAAACTACCTGTCACCACAGCGCCAGTCAATCCTGCTTGTGCTGCGAGCCATTCCATCGTGCGCCCGTTCATGGGTTCTGCCAGGCGGGGGGCATCCATGCTAAAGCCTGTGGTGAACATCTCCGGCAGCACGATGAGGTCGGTTTGGCCAACAAGTGTGGCTACCTTCATCGAAAACATTGCCAAATTTGCTTCGACGTCTTCCCAAATGAGGCTGCTCTGTACCGTACTGATGCGGATTTCGCTAGTCATGGCTAAGGATTTTGGTAAAACGAAACGAGGCATAAAGATGGTCAAATCTTTATGCCTCGTATGCGGCAAGCGAATAATTGGCAAGACTGCCAGAAGATTTATTCCTCGTCTTCGGCGCTGATTTTCAAGCCCCTTGGTATGGTGATGGTAGCAATCGGCAGCGCTTGGGCGTTGATGATTTCTACACCTTCTTTGGTAGCGATGTCACGAACACGAAGCGACTGGCCAAGTTTCAGCTTGGAAATGTCCACTTTCATTTCGTTTACCATGTCTTCTGGCTTGGTCTTGATTTTTACCGAGCGCAGTTTCTGAACGAACTTGCCGCCAGAGCGAACGCCGGGGGCAGAGCCTTCGAAACGGATAGGCACGTTGACCTTGATGGTGTTGCCGTCCACCAGATTCAGGAAGTCTATGTGTGAGATGGTATCTGTAACCGGGTGGTACTGCACCTCTTTCAGGATGCACCTGAATGATTTGCCGTTCACAACGACATTGGCCAGTTTGAATTCACCTGTGTAAACGATGTCCCTTACTTCGTCCGGGCTAACCGTGAAGTGGAGGCTCTCGCCACCGCCATAGAGTACGCATGGGATGGTGCCAGCGTTCCTGGCGTTCTTAGCTGCAGTAGTTCCCATCACACTGCGAGGCGTTCCATTGATAGTTACGGTATCCATCATGATATTGATATTGAATCTTTGTTCTGAAATGCCGCCCAAACAAGCTCAAAAAAAGAATGGCTGCCAAGGCGATGCGCCAATTAAGAAAACTATTTTTCTCAAAAGGCGGGCAAAGATAGAAGTTTTCCACAAAAAGCAATGCTTTCGGGCTTATTTTTTTGTTGTTTTTGAAACACTTGGGCGCTGTCACACCCCCGCCTTCCCCCGCACCCCTTCCAACAGCTTCCTAGCCCCCTGCAAAGTCCGCACCCCGTCCCTCGCCATAATCAGGCTCCGCACCGATTTTTTCAGCGTAATCTGCATCTGTTCCCCATGCTGGGATAGGTACTGGAACACCTGTTGGAACATCTTGCTATCGTAAAACGGCGACTGCGGGTTTTCCACGAAATTCCACGAAATAGCAGCGCAGTTTGCTGTCTTTCAGGATGACTCGCTCGAAGCCAAGTTCCCTAGCAATCCAGCGGAGCCGCAGGCCGTCGAAAAGCTCTTGCACGGGTTCCGGCACGGGGCCGAAGCGGTCTTTCAGGTTCTCGCTGAAGGTTTCCAACTCGGCCTCTGACTGTATATCATCAATGGCCGTGTAAAGCAACAGGCGCTCGGAAACACTGCTGACGTACTCGCTGGGGATGTGCATTTCCACGTCCGTATCCACGTTCACATCCCGCACGAAAGCCTGTTTTTTCTCCAAATCCTCTTGAAAAACATCCTTGAAATCGGTCTCCTTCAGCTCCTGCACGGCCTCTTCGAGGATGCGCTGGAAGGTCTCGTAGCCGATGTCGGCGATGAAGCCGCTCTGCTCGGAGCCGAGCAGGTTGCCCGCCCCCCGGATGTCGAGGTCACGCATGGCAATCTCGAAGCCGGAGCCGAGGTCGTTGTGCTCCTCGATGGTCTTGAGGCGCTTGCGGGCATCGTGCGTGAGCACGGACATGGGTGGCGCAAACAGGTAGCAGAACGCCTTCTTGTTCGAGCGGCCAATGCGGCCCCGCAATTGGTGCAGGTCGCTCAGGCCAAACTCGTTGGCGGCGTTGATAATCATCGTGTTGGCGTTCGGGATGTCGAGGCCCGTTTCGATGATGTTCGTGCAGACGAGCACGTCGTATTTTTTATCAATAAAATCAAGCAATGTGCTCTCCAAATGGTCGCTTTCCATTTGGCCGTGCGCCGTGGCAACGTCCACATCGGGGCAGAGGCGCTTGATGAGGGCGGCCATATCGGCCAGCGTTTTCACCCGATTGTGTACGAAGAAAACCTGCCCGCCCCGGTGTATTTCCTTGTAAATGGCGTCTTTGATGATGGTTTCGTGCAGCACCCTGATTTCCGTGTGGATGGGTTGGCGGTTGGGCGGCGGCGTGCGAATGATGCTCAGGTCACGGGCGGCCATGAGCGAGAATTGCAGGGTGCGGGGAATCGGCGTCGCCGTCAGTGTCAGCGTGTCCACGTTCACCTTGAGGTTGCGCAGCTTTTCCTTGGCCGTCACGCCGAATTTTTGCTCCTCGTCAATCACCAACAGGCCGAGGTCCTTGAACTTCAAATCGGCACTGAGCAGGGCGTGGGTGCCGATGAGGATGTCCACCTTCCCCGCCTTTGTGTTCTCGAAAATCTCCTTTTTCTCCTTCGCCGACTTGAAGCGGTTGACGTACTCGATATTGAGCTTGAATTGCGCAAGCCTATCACTAAACGTCTTGTAATGCTGCAAGGCGAGGATGGTCGTCGGCACAAGGATGGCCACCTGTTTGCCATCGGTCACGGCCTTGAATGCCGCCCGGATGGCCACTTCCGTTTTACCAAAACCCACGTCGCCACAGATAAGGCGGTCCATTGGGTAGGCTTTTTCCATGTCTTCCTTTACATCAATGGTCGCTTTCTCTTGGTCGGGTGTGTCCTCGTAGATGAATGAGGCTTCGAGTTCGGCTTGCAGGTAATTATCGGGGGGGAAGGCGTGGCCGGGCGAGGCTTTGCGGAGCGCATAGAGTTTGATGAGTTCCTTCGCAATGTCCTTGACCTTCTTCTTGGCCTTGCTCTTCATCGTTTGCCAAGTGTCCGAGCCGAGCTTGTTGAGCACGGGCGGGGTGCCGTCCTTGCCCGTATATTTCGATATTTTGTGCAACGAGTTGATGCCCACGTAGAGCACGTCGTTGTTTTTGTAAAAAATGCGCACCGACTCCTGCGTATGGCCGTTGACGGTGATTTTTTCGAGGCCCGAATATTTGCCCACCCCGTGGTCAATATGCACCACGAAGTCGCCCGGTTGCAGCTCCCGCAAGAGTTTGACGTTCAGCGCTTTGTCCGCCGTGAAGCCCTGCCGCAGCTTGTAGTGGTGGTGCCGTTGGAAAATCTGGTGGTCGGTGTAAAAAGCGATTTTCAGGTCGAGGTCAATGAAGCCTTCGTGGATGGCCTTGATGACCGGCTCGAATTTCACGCTGCCCACCGCCTCGGCCATGTCCTCGAAAATGGCATGGAAACGCTCTATCTGCTTGGGGTTGTCGGTGAAAATGAAATTCTCGATGCGCTCCTCGCTGTTGCTGCGCAAATTGTTGCCAAGCAGCTTAAAATCCTTGTTGAAGGAGGGTTGGGACTTGGAATGGAAGGATTGAGTGAGCGAAGGGTTGAAGGATTGAATTGGGGGGCCAAGGTTCACTAATGGGAATTTGGCTACGTCTTCGACGACTTCGTGGGGACGGATAAACGCCCGGTCCCGAAAGATTTCCCCTAACTCGCTCTCGTCCATCAGCGGCAGGGTTTTGGCGAATTCCTCGGCTTTTTCGAAGCAGAGTTGGAGCTTTTCCTCCAGCGCATTCCAGTCTTTTATCCAAATGACGGTGTTGGGCGCCAACACATTGAGCAGCGAAACCTTCTGCGATTGGTTGAACTTGGTGTTGATGTTCGGCACGATGCTCACCCGCCCGATGTTCTGAACGGAAAGCTGCGTCAGCGGGTCGAAGGTGCGGATGCTCTCCACATCCTCGTCGAAAAGCTCGATGCGGTAGGGGTAGTCGTTTCCGTAGGAAAAAATGTCCACAATGGCGCCACGGATGCTGAACTGGCCGGGTTCATAGACAAAATCCTCTCGCCGAAAGCCGTAGGTCACGAGCATTTCTATGGTGAAATCCACGTCCAGTTTCTGTCCAGGTTGTATCTCAATACGGGTTTTTTCCAATTCCGCTGGCGCAACTACTTTTTCAAACAGCGCCTCCGGGTAAGTGACCAGGATTTCCGGGCTGCCCGTCGGCGAGCTGATTTTGTTGATCGCCTCGGTGCGTTCCAGTACATTCGTGGTGTTCAACTCCTCGAAATACCTGGGCCGCTTGAACGAGTCGGGGAAGAAGCGCACGGGCTTTTTTTCCAACAGGCCGGAGAGGTCGTTTTGCATGTAGGCCGCCTCCTCCTTGTCAATGGCGATGAACAATTGCGGCCTTGGGTCGGCGAGGTAGGCTCCGGCGAGGACAAAGGCTTCCTGCGCACCAGCCAAGCCGTTGAGTTGAACGGTTGTCGGTGTTGATTTTGAACGGAGCGCAGCTACCAATTTTTGGGTGCGCTGGTCGTCACGGTAAAGTGCAAGGATGCGGTCTAGGTTGCTCACGGGGGCAAAGGTAGGAAATGAGGCAAAT
>JALOMF010000369.1 GCA_025455635.1 Saprospiraceae bacterium
CTATTTTCGGTACTTTTCACCTTCTTTCGTCCATTCGATTTTTCCCGTTTTGTTGGCAATCTTCAAGGCCGCAAGGGTGTAAGCTTCGCAAAATTTCAGCAGGTAATCGTAGTTGATAGAGTCGGCGTTATCGGCAGCCTGGTGATAGTATTTGAAGACTTCTTCGCCCATTTCGGTGATGCCCGGTGCAAAATCAACAGCAGGAATTCCCTTTGCAGCAAAAGAAATATTGTCGGAGCGTTCGTAGAGGTTTTGCTCTGGCGCTGGGTCGCCGAGCATGGCGAGGCCAGCAGCTTTACCGGCAGCTTCGAGTTCGTCGTCCACATTGGTGAGGCCCTTTCCGATGACGTTGAAATGGGCCGTGGAATTGTAACCAGCACCGTCCGTGTTCAAGTTGAAGACAGTATTTTCGAGCGGGACGGCCGGGTTTTCGGCGTACCAACTGCTACCCAGCATCCCCATTTCCTCAGCCGTGCAGGCCAAAATCAGCACCGAGCGTTTGGGCGGGTTGGCTGCCAAGTGTTTCGCAGCGGCCATGAGCGCCACCGTTCCGATGCCATTGTCACGTGCGCCATTGAAGATGGAATCTTGTGGGGTGAAGGCAGCGCCACCCTGTTTGCCGATGCCAACATGGTCGTGGTGCGCACTAAGTAGGATGTACTCATTGCGCAGGTTTTCGTCTGTCCCTTCAATGATACCAATCACGTTGGAAGCTTGGATTTGCTGCACTGGGCCAGCTTTGATTTTTAACTGAGCAGTAGTTTTGGAACTGTTCAAATTGGGTGAGAGGGTGCCAGGCGTTTTTTCCAAAGCCCAACCATAAACAATGGAATTGTTGGGGTCGGCGGGCTTGCTGAGTTCCATGCGCTCTTTGCCAAAATAATTGAGGGCAAAAGGCCAGGGCAGGGCGATTTTATAAGTTTCGATAAGTGCCAAGGCGCCCCGTTCTGCGGCCAGTTCCTGTTTCCGCTTCATGGAATTGAACACGTCCATGGGGGAGTTGGCATCTGGTAGGCCAGTGACCACGACCACGATTTTGCCCTTCACGTCCAAGCCTTTGTAGTCATCGAGGCCGCTGGTTTCATCCACCCAGCCGTTTCCAGCAAAGACGACCTCCAGGCTTTTATCAATGTCCTTTCCGTTGATAATCAACAGGTTGTCGCCAATTTTAAAGCTTTCTTTGCCAATGACAAACTCACCTGATGTAGGGGGGAGGATGTTTGCAAAAGGCACATTCTGAAAGTAGTTCTCATAACCGGGGGCAGTCCGGACGCCATAATCACGCAAGGATTTGGCGATGAACTGGGCGGCTTTTTGCTCGCCGACGGAGCCAGTTCGCCTGCCACCCAGTTCATCGGAAGCGATGTATTTGAGGTTGGCTTCCACTTCGCTTTTTGTGAAATTGAAGCTGGGCGCCTGGGCAAAGCCTTGGAAAACGGTGAGCGAGAAGAGCAGTATTAGCTGGGTAAATTTCATGGTCAGTTTTTTTAAAAGGCAATTTTAAGGAAAACATGGCATTACCACCTCTTTTTCCTCGAAATCTGGATTGCGTTAGGTCGCCACAACTTCCAAACCATTCCTATCTTTGCACACTTTTTAACAAAAAAATTTACCATCCGATGAAGAAAATTTTGCTCGCTGGCATTGTGGTTTTCAGCTTTACAGCCCTGAACGCACAGGCCCTCAAAACAGAAAAAGACTCCCTCAGCTACGCCATCGGCGTCACTGTGGCACAAAACATGAAAAAACAAGGTGTCACTGAAGTTGACCCAAATATTTTTTTGAGGGCGGTTCAGGAATCATTGGCAGGCACCACTGCGCAAATGGACTTCAACCTGGCCAATAAATTGGTGACCGAATACAGCAAGAAAAAAGCGGTCGCAGTGGGCAAGACTTACCTCGACAACAATGCAAAGCGCAGTGGCGTGACCGTGCTGCCCAGCGGCTTGCAGTATGAGGTGCTGGTGGACGGCACGGGCGAAATCCCAAAATCCACTGACAAAGTAAAGGTTCACTACACGGGCACGCTGATTGACGGCACGGTGTTCGACAGCTCGGTACAGCGTGGCCAGCCTGCCACATTCCCCGTGACTGGCGTCATCAAGGGCTGGGTCGAGGCCCTTCAGTTGATGAAAACCGGGTCGAAATGGAAGCTTTTCATCCCGTACCAACTTGCCTACGGTGAGCGTGGTGCTGGCGGACAAATCGGGCCATACGCAACCTTGGTGTTCGAGGTAGAACTGCTCGAAATCGTGAAATAAACCAGCTTTGCTGAAATGAAAAGGCGGCACTTCCACGGGAGGTGCTGCCTTTTTCTATTTTTGCGCTAGCCAGGTTGGCGTATTTTCAAAACAATCATGCGAATAGACATTATTACCGTCCACCCGGAATTGCTGGCAAGCCCATTCGAGCACAGCATCATGAAGCGGGCACAGGAAAAGGGTTTGCTGGAGGTCAGGGTTCACGACCTTCGGCACTTCGGTTTTGGCAAACACCAGCAAGTGGACGACTACCAGTTCGGGGGGGGGGCAGGCATGGTGATGATGGCCGAACCACTGGTCAATTGCATCGAAAGCCTTGAGAAAGCAGGGAAATTCGACGAAATAATCTACTTGACACCCGATGGCCAACGGCTGAACCAAGGGCTGACCAATCAATTGTCGCTGAAAGGGAATTTGTTGCTCATCTGTGGGCATTACAAGGGCATAGACGAGCGGGTCAGGGAGCATTTCGTCACGATGGAAATCTCGATTGGCGACTACGTGCTTTCGGGAGGCGAACTCCCAGCTGCCGTGCTGGTAGATGCCATCGGTAGGCTGCTGCCGGGCGTACTGGGTGATGAGACGTCGGCCTTGTTTGATTCATTTCAGGATAACCTGCTGGCCCCACCAGTTTACACACGGCCAGCCGAGTTCAGGGGCTGGGGAGTGCCGGATGTGCTCATGTCCGGCAATTTTGCCAAAATAGAAGAGTGGCGGATGGAGCAAGCTTTGCAACGTACCCAAGAACGCCGCCCAGATTTGTTACAAAACCTTGATTATCAATGAATATCGAAGAATTGAGGACATATTGCCTCCAAAAAAAAGGAGTAGAGGAGACCTTCCCTTTCGATGAGGAAACGCTGGTTTTCAAAGTCTTGGGCAAGATGTTTGCGCTCACGGGCCTCGACGAAATCGAGTGCAGCGCTAACCTCAAATGCGACCCAGAATGGGCGATTGAGCTGCGTGAAACCTACCCCGACGACATCACGCCAGGTTACCACATGAACAAAAAACATTGGAACACTGTGAAATGTGAAGCCGGGCTGGAGGATGCTTTTCTGAAAAAGCTGATAGACCACTCGTACGAGCTGGTCGTGGCTAGTTTACCAAAAAAAATGAGGGACGCACTGGCCGCATCATAACTCAAACCGAACCTGATTTTGGAGCAAAAACAAGAAGTGGATTTCATCATCGTTGGCCAAGGGCTGGCGGGCACCCTGCTTTCCTATTTCTTGATGCTTGAAAATCAACGAGTTGTGGTGCTGGACTATCCACATGCGGGCCGCACGACCAGTATCGCAGCAGGTTTGATTAACCCAGTCACTGGGCGCAGGATTGCCAAAAGCTGGCGATTCGAAGCGCTGGCCGCATTTGCGAAGCAGACCTACCAAAGGCTAGAAGAACAACTAAATATCCCTTTGTGGCTCGAATGGAGCATCGTCAGGGCGCTGCACAACAATTTTGAAGTCAACGAATGGCTGCGAAGAAGTGCTTTCCCGGAATTCAGCAATTACCTACAAGATGGCCCCGACCCCCAAAATTTCGATGAAAGGCTTCGCCAACCTTTCGGCTGGGGGGAGTTGAGGGGCTGCGCCCAAGTAGCCTTGCCAGCATTGGTTGAAAAATGGCGGGTTCGTTTGCAGCAGCAAAACACTTATTTTATTGAGGATTTTGATTACGACCAATTGACAACAGTTGGCGAAAAAGTAGTGTACAAAGCTTGGTCGGCTCGTAAAATCGTGTTTTGTGAAGGTGCCAGGGCAGTAGCAAATCCATTTTTCAAGGATTTACCTTTTTTGCCGACGAAAGGCGAGTTGATGCTGGTGAAAATACCTGGCCCTGCATTTGGCAAAATCGTGAAGCACAATATTTTCTTGATACCGCTTGGGGGTGATTTGTATTGGGCTGGCGCTACCAGTCGGTATGAGTACGAGGGCGCATCACCTTCGGCTTACGGCAAGCAATGGTTGACCGATGAGCTGGGGAAATCACTGAAAGTACCCTTCGAGGTCGTAAGCCACGAAGCTGGAATACGGCCAACAGTCTCCGATGTGCGCCCCTTTTTGGGTGTCCACCACGACCACCCAAGTGTAGGTATTTTCAATGGGCTGGGTACAAAAGGGGCTTTGCTTGCGCCTTTTTTTGCAAAACAACTGACTGATTTTTTGCTGGGCAACGGTAAACTGGATGAGGAAGTTGACATCGTTAGGTTTGAACGTAAAGAACTAAAAGGCCATTTTTTTACAAAACAGGATTAATCCGTTATCCCTAAATGCCGTGATTTTTTCAGATTTATTAAAAATACTACCCGATAAGACTCGTTTTGTTATAATTTTGATGGAGTTCAAGCAAATCCATGACCATGAAACGTAGAAAATTCCTCCAGCAGCTAGGTTACTCTATGCCAGCTGCCATGATATTACCAACCATTCTCAGTTCCTGTGGCGATAAAAGCCAGGATGACGACGATGTGGATGGCATTCCCACCGAAAACAAGTTCAAGGACTACACCATTATAATAGTAGGTGCTGGTGCTGCTGGGCTTTATGCTGGCTGGTACTTGCAAGAACGGGGCTTCAAAGTGACCATTCTTGAGGCGTCGAACAGGATAGGCGGGCGGAT
>JALOMF010000370.1 GCA_025455635.1 Saprospiraceae bacterium
TGCAGCATCCGCTCCTGCGAGGTCTGGTTGAAGCGCTTCTCCATCCGGCCAAACCGCATGTGCGAGAGGTTTTTCAGCCACTCGAAATAGGAAACCGTCACACCGCCAGCGTTCAGGAACACGTCGGGGATGATGAGCACGCCGTTTTTCAGCAAAATCTCCTCTGCCTCAGAAGTGATGGGGCCGTTGGCCGCCTCGCCGATGATTTTTGCCTGGATGTTTTTGGCATTGGTGACCGTAATCTGGTTCTCCAGGGCCGCTGGCACGAGGATGTCGCAGGGCATTTCGAGAATCTTGTTGGTGTCCTCTTTCGAGAAAACCTTGGCACCGGGATAGTTGGTGATGCTGCCCGTTTCTTGCTTCACTTTCAGCAATTTGGCCACATCAATCCCGCTTTCGAGGTAGATGGCGCCGTCCCATTCGCCCACGCCGATGACCTTCACGTCACCTTCTTCTTGGCAAATGGTACCGCTGTAAGAACCCACGTTCCCCATACCTTGGATAATCATGGTCTTGCCAGCGAGGCCAGGCTGCAGGCCGAGTCGCTTCATGTCCTCAGCATTGGCGCAAGCCTCCCGTAGGCCGTAGAAAACACCACGTCCGGTGGCCTCGGTGCGGCCTTGTATGCCGTAGAGCGCCACGGGTTTGCCCGTCACGCAGCCAGCGGCATCAATTTCGTTTTCCCGAAGGGTGCGGTAAGTGTCGTAAATCCAAGCCATTTCACGGCCACTCGTTCCGTAATCGGGCGCAGGCACGTCAATGCTGGGGCCGATGAAGTTGCGGCGCACCAGTTCGTAGGTGTAGCGACGGGTGATGCGCTCCAATTCCTCCTCGGTATAGTCCTTGGGGTTGATTTTCACCCCGCCTTTTGCACCGCCAAAGGGCACGTGCACGATGGCGCATTTGTACGACATCAGCGTGGCAAGCGCCATCACCTCGTGCTGGTCCACGTTGTTGGCGTAGCGGATACCGCCCTTCGTGGGCAAGCGGTGGTGGCTGTGCTGCACCCGGTAGGCTTCAATCACCTTCACCTCCGTTTTCCCGGTCGTCTTGTTGGTGATTTCGACGGGAAACTGGATGGCGTAGATGGAGTTGCAGACTTTGATTTGGTGCAAAAGGCCAGCGTCAAGACCCGTGTAGGGCGCCGCTTTCTGGAAGAAGCTGTCCACGGTCTCGTAGAAGCTTGCTGGTTGAAGTTCTTTACTCATGATTTTTAATTTGGTCCTCCAATTTGGTGAGCTTTCTGTCCAGGTGTACCAGGTAAATTATAATCCCGATGAAAATCGCCAAAATAACGGCCACCACCACGTACATTTTCCCCATGCTCCGCATGAAGTCGGTGTCTTGTTCCTGTTGCGCCAGCAAAAAAGTGAGGGGAAGAACCCACAAGGAAATCGTGGTTAGGACTTTCTTAAAAGCTACTTGCATGGCAATTTTATATTTATCTTTTATACCTGTCCAATAAACGGGCGCTAAGGTCTGTGAAATTTTTGGTACGGGCAAGAAATTGATGATTGGATACTGTTGAAACTGGATTCTTGATAGTGGTTACTTGGGGCTTTGGTGGTGCTTTTCTACGGCAGTCAGAAAATTATTGATTTTTTTGCCGAGTAGTTCTATTCTAAAATGCAAGGTTTGGAAAAGCTCCAAATCCTCCAAAGATTCAGTTTCGAACAGCGTTTCAAGGTGGTCAAGCGTCTCGTCGTTGGAAGCTAGCGCAAACGTGATGAACTTGATATAGTCTTGTTTGTACCTCCTCCTGCCATAGCCTTCAACGATATTAGATTTCACTGATTTTGATGACCTCCGGATTTGGCTTCCCTCCTCGTACATCTCAAACTTGGGCAGCTTCAATGACATTTTGTGAATTTCAATCACAATGAGCCTGGCCTCTTGCCAAATGTCAAGTTTTTTGTAACTCATAGTATTTGCTTTAAAGTTAAACCTACGAACCCAGCATCTAGTATGCAGTTTCAAACATCCAGCATCAAGTATCAAGTATCCAACAGCCTATCCCGCAGCCTCGCCGAACGCAATATCACCTGCCCAATCCACAGGCCGAGCAGCGCCCAACCGATGATGGCCGGATAGAAAACCATGCGCATCGTGTTGTCGAGGTCTTCGCTGCCGAAGGCGATGTTTCCACCAGCGCCGGGGTGTAGGCTGTCCGTCAGCTTCGGGATGATGTAAATTAGTGGCACGAGGCTGGCAAAGGCGAAGATGTTGAACACGGCACTGACCCTCGCCTTCTTCTCCGGGTCGTCGAAAGAGGCCCGCAGCACGAAATACGCCCCATAGATGAGCATGGCGATGGCCGTCATGTTCTGCTTCACGTCCCAGCTCCAGTATTTGCCCCAAGTGTGCTTGGCCCAGATAGCGCCCGTGACCAGGCCGAGCAGACCGAGCATCAGGCCGACGTTGGTCAGCGCCATTGCCTTCCGGTCGAAGTCGGCTTCGCCTTTTGCCAAGTATTTTATGCTAAATGTCACCGCCCCAATGAAGATGATGAACATGGCCATCCACATCGGCACATGGTAGTAAGTATTGCGGATGGTCTCGCCGAGGATGTTGCGGAAGGGGAAGGTAATCGCCTGTTTTTCATGCAGCTCCGCAATGGGCGACTGCGACCAAAGCTGGCTGCCGAGCGCCTGGTTCACGCTGTCCTGCGTGATGGAAATGCCACCAGGGAGTATGCTCGCACCATCGGCGGGACTGTCAATGAGCAGGGTGAAATCCTTCACTTTCGAGTTGGTGGGCAGGTGCGCTGGCAGGTCGAAAGTGAGCTTCGCCGTGCGGTCGTCCACCACTTCGATGGACTTGGCGGCGAGGGCGAGGTCGTTGCCCGATTTTAGCCAGGCACGCAGTTTTTCTTTTTCCTTCGTAAAAAAGGAGTTGTAGCCCGTCACGGTCACGACCTGCGTTTGTCCAGCTTTGAGGCTGTAGGGTGTGGCACCAGTGATGCCTGTTTTCAGCGGCGTCAGCAGCCCGAACACGAAGGTGTAGGTGAGGAGCAGTACGCCGAGTATTTTCCACCAGTATTTCATTGATTGTTGTATTGTTAAATTGTCGAATTGCTTGGATGCCGTGGTTGTCGTCGTGCGGGAAAACAATCCAGCAATTCAACAATTCAACAACTGAATTTAGTCTCTCCACAAAAACGGAAACAGCACCAGCCCCAGCGCCACCAGTATCAAGTCAACAGCGCCCAGCAGCATGATTTTGTCGCCAATATCGGTGCCGCCCAGCAGGCCGATGCTGTGCGCCGAGAGGTTGACCAGCAGCAACAGTATCGGGATGACCACCGGGAAGCTGAGGATGGCCATCAGCGTACTGCTGTTGTCCGCCTTGGCAGCTATGGCCGACACGAAGGTGAAGGTTATCGAGAAGCCCGTACTGCCCAGGAACAGCGCCAAGGCAAAGCTACCTGCTTCCTGCACCGGGTTGCCCGCCACGAAACTCAGTGCCACATAGGTCAAGACACCCAAAACGAGCAACAGCAGGGCGTTGTAAATCATTTTTGACAACAAAATGGCAATCGGGTGCAGCAACTGGAAATAGTAGAGCTGCCGATAGCCGCTTTCCTGCACAAAGCTTTTCATCACCGCATTCACGGAGGCAAAAAGCATGATGACCCAGAACAGCACGTTCCAGACCTGCGGGCTGATGTTCTGAAAGGAAATATAAACGATAAAAACCGTGCTAAGGACGTAGAGCAGGATGCCGCTGATGGCGTAGCGCTGCCGCCATTCCAGCGTGATTTCCTTGTGCAGCAGGTGCATGATTTGGGCAAAAAGGTTCATCGCTGGCAAAGATACATCGGGCGGCGGTTTTGGGAGTGGTTTCCCTAAAATGCGAAAGGCAGCCCGGTATTGCGAGCTGCCTTTTGCGATAATTTTTAGCTATGCTGTTTCTTCCCAATTGACCAAGGCGTAAATATCCCGAAGCGAGACCTCGTGGCCTTCGATGGGAATGGTGGCGTCAAGGTCGTTGGCGTAGGCGTAAATCCAACGGGAGGAGCCATCCTCCATGCGGGAATAATACTCGACAGAAGGCTCTTTTTGTGAAACAAGGAAAAATTGCTGGAGCGACTTGATTTCCCGGTAGCATGGCCATTTTACGTTCCGGTCTTTGTCCTCTGTGCTGTCAGAAAGCACCTCTACGAGGATACTGGGATTTAAGGTTGCCTGCATGTTTTCTTTGTACTGGTAAAACTCAGGCTGGCCGCTCACCACCACGATGTCGGGATAGTAGATTTCATTGCAAAAAGGAGAAAAAACCATGCGGTCACCAGCATATACCCTAGTGCCGAGTTTTTTTAAAAGTTGCCTTATTTCAGTGCTGAAATTTGTGGCAATAAGCCCGTGGTTGTCAGAGGTGTAAGCTATAGGTGTTATTTGTCCATTGGTGAATTCGTTCTGCGCTTCGGAAGCAAGCTCATGCTCGAAGTATTCTTCCAGTGTCACACGTTTTGCTTCAGGCTGAATGGTGGTAGCTATCATGGCTGATATTTTTTTCAGGCTTACGTTTTTGTTCAGAAAATCAAACCGCCCCAAGCCATTTCACCGTCTTCGCCAAGCCCTGCTCAAGCGGTGTGGGGGCATAGCCCAGTTCCTGCTTCGCCTTCTCCACCGACAGCTCCCAATTGTAGTGAAAACGCTTGACCCAAGGCGGCGTCAGGATGGGCGGCTTGCCCGTCAGGTTGGCCCGCAGTTCCATGAAATGCGCTGCCACTTTCATCACGGGCAGTGGCACTTTGACCATGCCATGCTGTTTGCCCGATAGGGCTGCAAGTGTCTGGAAAAACTCGTTGAAGGAGGCATTGCTGCCGCCGATGATATAGCGCTGCCCTGCCCTACCCTGCCGCATGGCCAG
>JALOMF010000371.1 GCA_025455635.1 Saprospiraceae bacterium
TGACCCCGTAGGCCATGCCCAATGCCCCATCAATGATTTGGGCGATGAAACCCGCCAAGCAGAACAGCCAGAATTGACCGTCGAAGGCAATGGTTTTGGCTTCATCGGAATGAAAAAACTGCCATACCAACCAGCTAATCAAACTGATTTTAAGGCCAATGATTACAAAGGAGATATGCTTGTATTGAACTTTTTCCATTTGGAATTAATGGCGAATTAATTTTTCATTTTTAAATAAAAAGCATCGAATGACCGAGTAAATACTCGGCCTTTCGACCTATTAAATGATAGTATGATTAAAGAAAAAGGCGGTTTTATTTCTCATTAGCATACCGCAGCGTCACCCCAAACGTGCGGGGGTCACCCAATACCCCAGCATAATGGCCAATATTGCCAGCGCCGGGCAGCAGTTGCTCGAAATAGTCCTTGTCAAACAGGTTGCGAGACCAAATGAAAAGCGAAATGCCTTTTGTGGAACGGAAACCAAGTCGTGCGTTTACGAGTGCATAACCATCCACCACAAGGTATTTGGATGGAGAGGGGCTGGACGAGAACTGTGAGCGGTAATAAGCATCCGCCGCCACGAAAAACTCGCTTCTATTGCCCAAGAACTGAATGCTGGTGCGCAATTCGCTGCCCAGCGAGCCGGCCCACTTGGACACACCGGGAAGCTCGCCGCCAGATATATCCTTGAACGCCACTTGCACATTGTCCACCCGAAGGCCAGTCTCTTCCAGTGGCAGCGGCGCATTGGTAAATTTCACATATTGGCCATCGGTATAAGCCAAGGAGCCATTGATGCTGAAATGGTCGGCCCGAATGTTCGCATCCAGTTCAAGGCCCCGGACCTGCACTTTTTCAGCATTGGCGAGGTAACCCCGGTTCACGCCAAGTTCAGGGGATTGTACCTGCGTTTGATAATCCTCGATATCGGTATTGTAAATAACTAAATTCAGCGTGGAAGTCCTTGTCGGTGTTGATTTGATACCAAATTCTACGTGCCGCACCGACTCCGGTTTTATCACTGCCAACTCGATGAGCGGCTGGCCATTTTGGGCGGGCAGGCCGCCAAGGTTGAGGCCCACGGGCTTGAAACCCGTTGAAAATGTGGCGAAACTGTTCAGCTTGCTGGTGGCCTTGTAGGCAAGCGTCAACTGGCCGGAGAGGTTGGTATCGTCAATTTGGGCCTTGAATGATTGGTTGGAATATACAGAATTTTTCAGGGCCAGCAGGTCGGGGTCGGAGGTGTCGAGGCCGCCGTAAGTTTCCCGGCGGAAGTCCACTTCCTTGTCATCGTAGTTGAAACGGATGCCCGGCAAGAGGCTGATTTTCTTCGTGATTGACCAGTCAATTTGACCAAAAACTGCGCCGCTGAAAGTGTTCAGTTCGGGATACGATTTGATGCCAAAGCCATCGAGCAGGCGTGGGGTTTTCCACAATTCACTGGTGCTGCTTTGCGAAAAACGCCATTGATGGATGCCGGATTCCTCCGTGTGCGCCTCGTCTGGGCGGAGCTTTTGGCCGAAGGCAAACAGGCCAAACACACCGCTCAGTTTTGAAGAAAACGTACCTGCCCAGCGCACCTCCTGTGACCATTGTTCATGCCTCGATGGTGCTTGAGAGAGCGCCAATGCTTGCAACCCCGTGAAGTCACGGTCGTTGCTTGGCCCCCAGTTCCAGTAGCGCCATGCCGTGGTGGAAGTCAGCGTTCCGGCGCCAAGTTCGATGTCCGCATTCAGTGAAATGCCACCAAAGCCCTGGTTGGAGCGCCAAGGCGTGTCGTGGTCTATCTTGCGGTCGAATGGATTTCGGCTTGGAAGCGTGTAGTCCAGGTCGGCGATGATTTGCTCGAACTGCCGGTAATCGGGCCGCAAGGTCGGTGCCACGCCCGCAAATACCTGCGCATAGCCATCTGGCCGCTGGCGAGTGACATCGGCGGCGAGCAAGAGGTTCAGTTTTTTGGTGGGCGTGAACAGCAATTGCCCCCGCACGCCTTGGTTGTTCAGGTCGTTGACGTGTTTTTGAGTAGCAACATTGTACAAAAGCCCGTCCCGTTGTGTGCCAACGAATGAAAGGCGGGCAGCCAGTTTTTTGCCCAACGGCCCAGTCACGGTACTTTTTGCTTGAATAAAGCCAAAGTTGCCATAGCTGATTTCAAAATTGGCGCTGGGTGTAAAGCTCGGTTTGCGGGTGGTCACGTTGAAAGTACCTGCCGTCGTGTTCTTGCCAAACAGCGTCCCCTGTGGCCCACGCAACACCTCAATCCTTTCCACGTCAATAAAATCAATGGTGGTGGCGGCAGTTCGTGCATAATAAACGCCGTCAACATAGAAGCCAACCCCGGTGTCAATGCCGTCGTTGGTGAGGCCGAAGGTAGTGCCCAAGCCCCTGATGCTCAAGCCCGTGTTGCGAGGATTCGAGGAATAAAGCTGAACGGATGGAACGGCTTCTTTGAGGCGGTTCACGTTGAAAGCCCCAGCATCCTCGGCAGCCGCACCGCTGATGACGGAAATGGGGATGGGGATGTCCTGTGCCGATTCTTGGCGGCGGCGGGCAGTGACCAACACCTCTGACAGCACGGCATTGGCCTTTAGGGTAATATTTAGCGGCCCAGTTGGCAGGCTCGTGATTTGCAGCTCTTGCGTTTCATAACCTACGCTACTAACGGCGAGCGTGATTGGTAGTTTCAGACCAGCACCCAACTCAAATTGGCCATTTTCATCGGTGACTGTACCAGAAGATGTGCCGAGAATGAGGATGGAGGCGCTGGGTAATGGCTCGTTGCGCTCGTCAAAGACTACGCCTTTTATGCCCTGTGCATTTGCTAAATTAAGCGTTGCGAATACCGTTATCAAGCCAATGACATGTTTTTTAACGGTGGAAAGTATCGTTTTTTTCATTTTGAAAATGAGTTTGAAACAGCCCAATAGGCAGCCAGTGCAGCCGAGTGCATCACCCAATGCTGCTTGTTTGCCAAAGGCCAAAGCGGATTAATTCATGTGGGAAAAACTGGGTTGCCTGTAACGAGCAACACTATGGAATCATGCGTTGACATCGCTTGGAGCCCTTGGCAAGTTGTACGGTAAGCTGGTGGTGTTCAACTGCTTGTTGTTTCGGTAATCGTAATACGCTCATTGTTCAACGATTTGAGTGAAACAGGTGGAGGATTCATGCTTTGGCAGTAAATAGTAGGTGCTTCACTGACCTAGGCTTTGCAAAGGTAAACGGATATTTTTTAAATTCTACTAATTTTATAGAATTTATTAAATTTACGCTGCTTTAATTGCTCAATGACTTTCAATTTACTTTCATGCCATGCTGACGGGCATCGTTTCCGACTAACTTTTACACTACAGTATGGTTGGCAGAAAGAAGCTCCTGCTTGGGAGATTTGGGCGAGAATGGAATCTTAGTACGGTTTTTGCTTTGTTCTTCGACTCATGGGCTAAACGCCCAAAAATTTATTCTTGCAATTCAACACATGAACGAAAAGGGCTTGCTATTACCCATTCAAATAAGCGCAGTTGCACTTGTTTTGGCAATGGTTTTTGCCCAAAACGTTCAAGCCCAAAGGGCTTCCACAGCCGCTTCGCCATCCACTTCAAATACCATTGAAATCATCGGCAAAATCGTTGACCGGGACTCCAAGCTGCCCTTGGAATTTGCCACCATCAGCCTTTTTTCAAAAAAAGATAGCACCCTGCTCACTGGCACGACCACCGCTGCCGATGGCGGTTTTTCGCTGAGTACCAATCATGCAGAATTCTATCTGCTGATTGAATTCTTGGCCTACGTCCCCGTTTATTTTAGCGTAACCAAGCCAAAAATTTACCAAAACAAGTACGATGCGGGAATCGTGGCACTGGCGCCTGACGTCACAAGGATGGCCACGGTGGAAGTCCGAGCAGAAAAAAGCACGGTGACGATGGCGCTGGACAAGCGGGTGTTCAATGTGGGCAAGGACTTGACGAGTGCAGGTGGCACGGCTGAGGATGTGCTGCGCAATGTGCCGGGCATCACCATGGACAACGATGGCCGACTGAGCATGAGGGGGAACGGCACGATTCGCATCCTACTGAACGGCAGGATGTCCTCCTTGGTCAGCAACGAGAACTTGACTGGTCTGCGGCAAATACGGGCAAACCAAATCGAGCGCATCGAGGTCATCACCAACCCCTCGGCACGCTATGAGGCAGAGGGCATGGCGGGCATCGTGAACATCGTCCTGAAAACCAACCAGCAAAAAGGGCTGAACGGCTCGGTGGATGCGCATATTGGCAACAACCGGAACATGGGCGGCGGCCTCAATATCAACTACAAAAAGGGGAAGTTCAATGGGTATTTCGGGATGGGCGGCTGGTACACCAACCGTCCCGGCACGGGCAGCTTCCGCAATGAATTCTACAAGCTTGGCCTGCCCGACAGCACTTTTTTTTCCAACATGGACAGGACGCACGAGCGGTCGAGCCTGCCGGGATTTTTCAAATTCGACAGTGACATCTACCTGAACTCGAAGAACTTCCTGACCCTTTCGTTTGCCTACCGCAGGAAAACGGGGGACAATTCGTCCGATTTACGGTATTCGGATGCCCTTGGAAAAGCTGAAAATGTTTACAAAATAACCCGCCGAGCAGAAGCAGAAAAAGAAGCGGACGCCAACCTTCGTTATTCGTTGATTTATAAAACCCTGTTCGAGCGAGAAGGAAACGAACTCATCACCGAACTCCAGTACGAGAACGCAACGATGGTAAAAACATCCGTTTTCGAGGAGCATTATTTCGATGGGGCAAACAAACCACTAAGCGGGATGGACTACCGACAACTGGCCAACAACAAGGAGGGGAACCACAGGTTGAGCAGCAATGTGGACT
>JALOMF010000372.1 GCA_025455635.1 Saprospiraceae bacterium
TGACAGAGTTGATACGAGAAGTATCGGGCTGTTCGGTCACCTTCACAGCTACATCGTAGAAGCCTTTGTCAACGTAATATTGTTCAATGCTGAAAGCCGCACTGGCCTTGATGGCCTCGGTGACGATGCCGCCTTTGATGAGGTATTTGTTGACTTCTTCGTTGAGGTCATCGTGGCTGCCTTTTTTCACGCCCCTGAAGGAGTGCGTGGTAAGGCGGGGCCGCTCGACGACGACTATTTCAAGGAAAATCACGTCACCGATTGATTTTTCCTTGTAAATCTGCACATCGGTGAAGAGGCTGAGCTTGTAGAGTGCCTTGATGGCCCTTGCGATTTCGCCACCCGGCACCCGGATGCGGTCGCCGACCCTGAACCCTGCAATGGAAATAATGGCCCCAGCGTCGCTGAAGTTGGCGCCTGTAACCCGAATACCACCAATTTCGTAGTCCTTCGCCTTGCCGTAGTCAATGACCGGTGGCAAAGTATCGGCGCTGTTTTGCGCAGTGAGGTTGCCCGAAAGGGCGAAAGCAAATAGAAGAAGAAAGCCAAATATTTTTTTCATGCAAAAGGGTCTGCTTTTCAAAAAGATTGCAAAGAAACACAGCTTTGCCCAAATTAATGTAGGCAAGGTTTAATTTAGTCTGCTTGTGAATGGTAAGGTGCGATTTGAATGAGTGTGGGTTGTATGGTGAGTTGGCAGTTCGACACTTGGCAGTCTGAGTCGAAATAGCAGCTCGTAGCTGCCAACTGTGGGGCTGCACGCTCACTAAAGCTGCTCGCTCGTCTTCCCAAACCTTCTTTCCCGGTTCTGAAAGTCAACGATAGCCTGGTAGAGGTGCTCCCGCCGGAAGTCGGGCCAGAGTACTGGCGTGAAATAAAGCTCCGAATAGGCGATTTGCCAGAGCAGGAAATTGCTGATACGGCTCTCGCCGCTGGTTCGAATGAGCAGTTCTGGGTCGGGAATCCCCGCCGTGGAGAGTGCATTGGAAAATGCTTGTTCATCAATATCGCTAGGCTCGATTTCACCTGATTTTGCTGCCGCCGCAAGCTTGCGCACGGCTTCCACGATTTCCCACTTGGCGCTGTAGTTCAGGGCGAGCACCAAGGTCATGCGGGCGTTTTGCTTGGTGTCATCAATGGCTTTGAGCAGCGTTTTGTGGCTCTTGTCGGGAAGCCGATTCAGGTCGCCGATGGCCCGAAGCCGAACCCCGTTCTCGTTGAGGGTCTTGATTTCGTTCTTGATGGTCTCGACGAGCAAGGCCATGAGGGCGTTCACTTCTGCCTCTGGCCGGTTCCAGTTTTCGGTGGAAAATGCGTAGAGCGTCAGGTACTGCACGCCCAACTCGGTGCAAGCTTCGGTGGTCTCACGCACGGCCTTCACGCCATTGCGGTGGCCGAAGACCCTGGCCATGCCTTGCTCCTTGGCCCATCGCCCGTTGCCGTCCATGATGACGGCAATGTGCCGGGGCAGTTTTTCCAAGTTGATTTTTGATTTTATATCCATGTCGGAAACGTACCTGCGAAAAAATAAGGTGCAAAAATAAAAAAAGCCAACTGTTCCGCTCCTTTGATTTTATCAGGAAAAATGCGGACAGGAGCACCGCACAATTTCAAATAAATTATCTTTGAGGCAGTTTCTCATTCACTAGCTATTTTACCAGCCCATGTACGATTACGACGTTATCATCAGTTTCATCACGGCGTTCACGCTCACCTACTTTGTGATCCCTCCTGTAATCAGGGTGGCCATCGCCAAGCACCTTTATGATGAGCCAAACGAGCGGCGCAGCCACTTCGTGCCCACGCCGAGGCTGGGCGGGGTGGCCATTTTCGCCGGAGCCATCTTCAGCATCATGCTTTGGACACCATTCACGCAGTATGGCGGCGATATCCAGTATGTACTTTGTGCATTCATCCTCATTTTTCTGGTGGGCGTGAAGGACGACATCACCGAAATTTCGCCCTCCAAGAAGCTGATGGTGGAAATCCTGGCTGCTGGCATCCTGTTCTTCAAGGCCGGCGTAAAAATCACAGGGCTGCACGGCATCATGGGCATCGAGGCCATTTCTCCAGTGTGGAGCGCCCTGCTCACCATTTTCGCCATCATCGTCATCATCAACGCCATCAACCTCATGGACGGTATCAACGGGCTTTCGGGCAGCTTGACCATCCTCATCACAGGCACCCTGGGCATCTGGTTTTTGCTGATAAAAAGATATGATTTCGCCATCATGGCATTGTCGGCGGCAGGAGCTACCGCAGCATTTTTGAAGTACAATTACTCGCCCGCACAAATCTTCATGGGCGATACCGGAGCCTTGCTGCTGGGGCTGATTTGCTCCATCTTGACCATCAATTTCATTGAGTTCAACAGCATGTTGGAAGACCCCCACCCATTTAAGATAAACGCTGCACCGGGGGTGGCCATCGGCATTTTGATACTGCCGCTGTTCGATACCTTGCGGGTGTTCACCACGAGGGTCGTCAAGGGCAAGCACCCGCTGTACCCCGACCGCACGCATATCCACCACCTGCTGCTGGATGCTGGGCTGAACCACATGCAGGCCACAGCGGTCTTGGTGGCTACCAGCGTTTTCTTCATCGTGCTTGGATTTTTGCTTCAGCGCTACACCAACAGTGCGCTGCTCATCATCCTTTTGCTGATTGGCATTGCTTCCTTAATGGTCAGCGGCCTCATCTACTCGCTCTACAAGCGAAGCATCAGGGAGCAACAGGGTTGATTCAATAGCAAGCATGAAAAAAAGCGGGGTTGCCACACGATGAAGTGGCAACCCCGCTTTTTTTTCAGTAAACGTTACTGTTTAATACCGTGCGCCGCCAAGTTTTGGGCATGGTTTACAGCAGTTGATAACGGTTGATAATCACCGTTTGCCGGAAGGCAAGCGCCTCATCAACTGTTATCAACCGTTATCAACCAAGGCCGCTCATGCCCGAAACTTGGCGGCGTGAGCTATATACTAGCCCTTTTTGGCCTTGTCACGTTCTACCATTGTCATGATTTGATCCACTTGCAGGTTCTTCGCAATGATGGTCCGGTCGGGGTTCAGGAGGTAGATTTCGGGCGTATTGTCCACGTAGTACTTGCCGTAGATACTCTTGTTCGTTGGGTCAAAAACGCTTGTCCAAGGCATTCCGTACTTTTTCACGGCACCCCGCCATTTGGCGTCTTCGGTATTCACGGAGATACCGTACACGTCCAAGCCCTTGTCCTTCATCTGGTTGTAAAGTTGTACGAGCTTGGGGGTCTGCTCGGCGCAATGCTCGCAGTCAGGGTTCCACATGTACACCACTACGTAGGGCGCTTTTTTGTCATAAAGTGAATAAATCTTGCCGTCAAGGCCGGGCACCTGCACGTTCGGCGCCTTCTTTCCCACCAGGCTGGCCGACATTTCGAAGGCACGCTGCTGAAGGGCGAACACCTCTGCGGAGTCAGACCAAACCGCTTTTTGGTAGGTGAAATACCGCTCTATCATGTTCACAAAAACCGCCTGTGGATCCATCAGCGTCGTCTCCTTGGGGTCATATTTGAGCACTATCCAGTTGGCAAAGTACTTGAAAAACTCAGGTTTGCCCTCCGCCCGGTCAACCAGCCTGATAGCGAATTTCACGATGGAATCGGGGTTTTGTGGCGTAAGCTCTGTGATGTACCGCTCCAGCATCTTTGATACGACCGGGGTGTACAGCAGGCGCTCATCGTTGAAGTCCATGCCATCCCAAAAGCGGGCACGATAGGCATAGGTATAGCGGGCCGTGTCCATGGAGCCATCCGGCTTGAAGCAGTCCCGTAGGTCGGGGTTCTGGCCTGCCCGCTTGTAGGATGTGAAGATGGAATTGGGGTTTTCCTTGAAAATTTTATCCAAAAAAGCCTTCCGCTCGTCCACCAGCTTATCCTGCTCTGCTTTTATCTGCAAGTAGTCGGGGTTCCCTGGCTTAGAAACCGATAATTTCATCGCCACACCCTGCAACATTGGCCGCTGCTTCTCCTCGAACTTCAGCGCATCGTACAAGAGCTGATTGTCAATGCTGCCGTCCACCTTCATGTCGCCCAAGAGGTTGTTCAAACTAGTGGTCATCGTAAAGGTCTGGTCTAAGTCCACCAGCATTTGGAGGTTCAAGTCGCCGGGCAGCAGCAGGTAAAGCAGCCCAGGGAAATATGCTTCCTGCCTTTTGAAGACAATCTGGCCATTGGCACCAATCTGGGCAGAATCAGCCCGGTAGTTGTTGCCCTCAAAAGTGCCAATCAATTGTGCCAAGCCTCCCGGCGCCAAGCCTTGTATCTGCACGACGATGTTCGGCGATTCGGCTTGTTCCTTCCGCTTTTTATTCTCCAAGTAAGTGGTGCTGTACTGCGGGTACCCACCAGCATCTGCCGCTGGGCCGCTTGGCTGTTGTTGAGGCCCATCATTGCCACATGCAGCAATGAAAACGGCCAACGAAAAAAGTAATATCAGTCTCATTTCATGATTTTTTTGATGCGCAAAAATAAGGCATTGGCAAAAGACCTGTGGCTGTCACCGTCGCCATTAAGCAGTCGTTAACGGCAAAAAGGTCAAAATGTTAGGCGCACCAACCGCTATTCAATTTCCGTTCGGTGAAATGTGGATAAATAAATTGATTCAAAATGATGCTACTTTAATATCATTACAATACTTTTGTGACATCAAATCAATATCATAAGGTTATTAGATTGAAATCGTTGTTTTGAAAAAAAACCGCTAAAAACACGCTGGAGCCTACAACTTACTGATTCTGCTATGTTTCGTGGCCCTGTACTGGGCCACGAACATTGCTTTTTGAGAAAATGACCAAGAAGAAATTCGTTTTGCGAATAGAGG
>JALOMF010000016.1 GCA_025455635.1 Saprospiraceae bacterium
GTCAAAAAAGGCGAAGTCATGCTTTGAACATTCCT
This sequence comes from Saprospiraceae bacterium, assembly GCA_025455635.1. Taxonomy (GTDB): domain Bacteria; phylum Bacteroidota; class Bacteroidia; order Chitinophagales; family Saprospiraceae; genus UBA6168. The sequence continues at coordinate 36 of JALOMF010000016.1, forward strand.
TAAAGAACGCCTTCTCAGGAAATAGCAGTGCTGAAACTGTTACCGATAGTCTATTCAATCCCCCCGCACATCTACCCATTCCAACAAGGAAACAGACAGTGGTGCAAACTGCCCTACCTTTGCGCCATGAAAAATCTCCTGACCCTACTTTTGTTGGCTACCGCCTGTTGCGCAAGCGCCCAAACATTTACCATCAAAGGCAAAATCTTGGACGACAAGAACGCCTCGCTGCCCGGTGCCAACGTGGTGCTCAACCACCCGTGGGGCGAGATGGTCACGGCCACGTCCACGGAGGCGGATGGCAGTTTTGAACTAAAAGGCGTGGAAAAAGGCGGCTACTCGCTCGTGGTGAGCTTCCTCGGCTTTGAGGAACTGAAGCGGGAAGTGACCATCACGAACCAAAACCTGGGCCTCGGCAACCTGCAACTCAGCCAAGGTGCCACGACGCTCGGCGAGGTGACAGTGAAGGAGCAGGTGCTGCCCGGTCAGGTGAAGGGCGACACCGTCCAGTTCAACGCCGATGCCTTCAAGGTAATGCAGGACGCCAGCGCTCAGGATTTGATAGAGAAAATGCCGACCGTGACCAACGAGGGCGGCACGGTGAAGGCCCAGGGCGAGAACATCCAGCAGGTGCTGGTGGACGGCAAGCCCTTCTTCGGCAACGACCCCGCGGCGGCGCTCAAGAACCTGCCCGCCGAGTTGATTGACAAAATCCAAATCTTCGACCAGCAAAGCGAGCAGTCGCAGTTCACGGGGGTGCAGGACGGCAACACGACCAAGACCATCAACATCGTGACCCGCAAGGGCATGAACTCCGGGCAGTTCGGAAAAGTCTATGCTGGATACGGCTACGAAGACCGCTACCAAGTGGGCGGCAATACCAATATTTTCAAGGGGAACCGCCGCATCTCCATCATCGGCATGTCGAACAATATCAACGTGCAGAACTTCAGCATGGACGACATACTCGGCGTGACGGGGCAAACTGGCGGCGGCGGTGGCCGCCCGCCCGGCGGCATGGGCGGCGGCGGTGGCCGCGGCGGCGGAAGGGGCGGCCCCGGTGGTGGCGGCGCTTCCGACTTCCTAGTGCAGGCAGCGGGCGGCATCACCACGACCCATGCCATTGGCCTCAATTATTCTGATAAATGGGGCAAGAAATGGGACGTGTCCGGCAGCTATTTTTTCAACAAAACCAACAGCGAATCGCTCAAAGAACTCAACCGCCAGTTCTTCACCTCGGAGGGCTTCGGCGAGCTTTACGATGAAAACACGACAGCCAATACCGACAATATCAACCACCGCCTCAACTTCCGGGCGACGGTGGAACTCGACAGCTTCAACTCCTTGATTATCAGGCCACGAATAACTTGGCAGACCAACGAGGGCGTCTCGCTGACGGATGGCACGACGCTGCTCGGTGCTTCCTTGCGGAACGAAAGCCTCACTGATTTCGACTCCCGCTACGATGGCCTCAGCTTCAACAACAGCCTGCTGTGGCGGCACAAGTTCAGGAAGCAGAGCCGCACGTTTTCCGTTGACCTCACCAATGGCTACAACCCCAAAATTGGCGACAGCCACCTCCAGTCCATCAACAGCTATTATTTCCCAACGGCCTCGCAGGACAGCCTCGACCAAGAATCCACCCTCGATGTGCAAAGCTGGAACGCCGCCGCCAACCTTGAGTACACGGAGCCGTTGACCCAATTCAGCCAGCTATTGCTCAACTACAAGTACAGCTACCAACAGGAAGAATCCGACAAGCTGACCTACGATTTTTGGGCGCTCACGGGCGGCTACGACCTGCTGAACTCGACCCTGAGCAACGTTTTTTCCAACGATTACATCACGCAGTCGGGTGGGGTAGGCTACAATTACAGCAAGGGGAACGATTTCAACTGGAACTTGCGGGCCAACTACCAATGGGCCGAACTGGCCAACCAGCCGGAGTTCCCCGCTGGGCCGAGCACCACGGTGCAGTTCAAGAACGTGCTGCCATCGGCCTTTGTACGTTACAATATCAGCAAACAGCGCAGTTTCCGGTTTTTCTATCGAACAAACACCCAGTTGCCGAGCATCAGCCAATTGCAAAAAGTGGTGGACAACTCCAACCCGCTGCAACTCAGCACGGGCAACCCGAACCTCGTGCAGAGCTTCCAGCACAACCTCTTCACCCGCTACCAAGCCACCAACACGGAAAAGGGCACCACGCTGTTTGCCATGCTGGGCGGCGGCCTCACCAGCGACCATATCGGCACGGCAACCTGGCTGCCCGGCAGCGACACCCCGCTCTTCGACAGCCTCGACGTGACGCCCGGTGCGCAGATACGTCAGCCCGTAAACCTTGCTGGCTACCGCAACATGCGCTCCTTCTTGAATTACGGTTTTCCTTTGAAAAAAATCAAGTCGAACCTGAGCTTCAACCTCGGCTGGAACTACAGCCGCACCCCCGGCCTCGTCAATGGCGTGCGAAACCTCTCCGACAACCACAACTACAGCGCTGGCGTGAACTTGGCCAGCAATATCAGTACCAAGCTGGACTTCAACCTGGGCCTGCGCCCAAGCTGGAACACCGCCACCAACTCCATCCAGACGGCCAGCAATGCCGAGTTTTTTAACCTAAACAGCAGCGCCCGCCTGAACTGGATTGTGTTCGAGGGCTTCGTACTTCGCTCCGACGTGACGCACCAGTACTACAATGGCCTCTCGGAAGGTTTCGACCAGAACTACTGGCTCTGGAACGTGGCCATTGGCAAAAAAGTCTTCAAAAACGAGCGGGGCGAGCTGGCCCTTTCGGTGAACGACGTGCTTAAGCAGAACCGTAGCATCGGCCGCACCGTGACCGAGACCTATATCGAGGACACTTGGACAAACGCACTGCAACGCTTCGTGATGTTGAGTTTCACGTACAATATCCGCAATTTCGGGAAGGCACCGGAGCGAAAGCCGGAAGAGGGGAGGGGATGGGAGGGAAGGCCGCCGGGATTTTAGGGTTTGCGGTTGGGGCGACAAATGTCATCGGCCAATTCCTGCATTGAAAGCGGTTTGAATCGTTGCTGAGTTTGTACCTTTGAACCCATTTTCAAATTGGCTGTTTCTCAGCGTTGAAACATCAATTTTTCAAGAAAAAACAACAGAAAATAGCACATGGGTTCACAAGCCGCACCACGGGAAGATTTTTATTGGGTAGAAGACCGGGAACCGCACTTCCAGCGCCGCAAGGACATCCTCAAGGCGCACCCGGAAGTGACGCAACTGTTCGGCATCAATCCCCGCCTGAAATACGTCACCATCGGCATGGTCATCGTGCAGTTGACCATTGCGCTCTATGCCCACCTGATGCCTTGGTGGCTGTTCCTGCTGGTCACTTTTGCCGTAGGGGCCACCATTGCGCAAGCACTTTTCCTTGCCATCCACGAAATCACGCACGACCTTGCCTTCAAAAGCAAGCTGCACAATAACCTCTTGGCCTTGTTCGCCAACCTGCCCATTGTGCTGCCCTTCGCCATGTCGTTCAAGGTCTATCACGGCATCCACCACTGGGACCAAGGCAAGGACGGCGAGGACATGGACATACCATCCATTGCGGAAGCAAAAATATTCCGGGGATTCTTCGGTAAAGTGCTTTGGTTCTTCAACCAGATTATGTTTTACGCCCTGCGCCCGACCTTCGGCAAGCCCATCAAGCCAGACAAGTGGATGATTTACAATATTATCTTCCAAGTGGCGGCGATGGCCATTTTCTTGCCCATTTTGTTCCAAAATGGAAATGGTTGGTCTGATTGGGCTAGCTGGTCCGGCTTGGTTTACCTGCTGCTTTCGCTCGTCTTTGCGGGGGGGCTGCACCCGACGGCGGGGCATTTCATCTCCGAGCATTACGTGTTCAAGGAAGGCCAAGAGACTTACTCCTACTACGGCCCGTTAAATGCGCTGACCTTCAACGTGGGCTACCACAACGAGCACCACGACTTCCCGCAGATACCCGGCAGCCGCCTCCCGCAGTTGAAGAAGCTGGCCCCGGAGTTCTACGACAACCTGGCCTCCTACAATTCATGGTCGAGGGTGATTCTGGACTTTTTGTTCCGAAAGGATGTGACGCTTTACTCCCGCACGAAGCGGCGTAATAATTGACCGGAGGAGAAAAACAAAAGCCCCGTGGGATGTCCCACGGGGCTTTTGTTTTGGCGGAAAACGGCTTTCCCGCATCGAGGAAACGGTCTTGAATTAGCCTTGGCTCATGGACAGCCTGCCGGAATACGACGTGCTGGACGCCATCCTGTTCAAATACACCTACAACAAAGCCTCGTTCGAACTCGTCAACCGGGACAATTTTGCCAGTTTTGCATTGTGAAAAAACACTCGCCGAACGTAACGGTGCAGCCCTCCCATTTGTCAAATATCTACCAAATCTGCATTTCACCACCGCTTCTAAGTTTTTACTTTTAAATTCGTAGCCGACCCCATCTGCCAAGCCGCTCCGGATTCCCATTTGCACATCAACCGTTTACGACAACATGCCTTTAGCTATGAAAAAAAACAACTATTGCCTGTTCAAGCTCATCTTCTTTTGCGCCTTGCTGCAAGGCAATGCCTACGCCCAAGGCATCACCGTCGAAGGGCCCAGCACCCTCTGCATCGGGGAGTGCGGCACTTACGAGGTCGTGCTCCAAAACTCCAGTTTATTCATTGGAGGCGTGACATGGACCTTCCCGAATGGGTTAAGCCTGACCGGAAACCCAATTGATTTTTGCGCCGATTCACAGGTCAACACTTCAAGTGATGTGTTCGTGGAAATATTCGTCTTGAATCCGCTGGGGACGCCATTTACCGCCACCTCTCAGTTCAATATAACCACGACCACCTCCCTATCCCCCACCATCGTCTCCACCATCGCCACCTGCCCACAGGACAGCAGCGCCGACCCCTCGGCCTGCGAGAAAATCTGCGCCTTCGGCACGGCACAGTACGAGGTGACGGGGGTCTCTCCCAGCACCCCCGTCACTTGGTCGGTGCAGGGGGCCGAGAGCTTCACCCCGAACGGCAATACCGTGACCGTGGAATGGGGCGCACCAGGGCAGGGGCAGGTGAGCGTGGTGGCGGGGAATAGCAATTCCGTGCCGTTCCAGTTTTATTGTGGGATTCAGGAACTCGGCGTTCCAAACAGCGTTAATTTTCCTACGGAAATATATTTTTATGGGCTGGATGGAACTGCACCCTATCAAGTTTCATACACTATAAATGGCGTCCAACAATTCCCGCTAATCCTCAGCACCCTTCCCTCTGTTCAACTTTTCATTCAAGCTGGCGTCTATTCCTTCACCGTCACAGACGCCACCGGGCAAGTGGCCCAATGCACTACTAACATACCCAGCAACCAACAGGGCTGCACTATTTCAGCCTACCCGCCCTTCATCATCCAGCCTTCCAACGACATAGACTGCGACGGCACCATTCAACTGGAAGTAGTAGGGGCAAGCGGCCTGGTTACCTATCAATGGAGCAACGGCGGCACCTCCCCCGCTTCAAACCAGCTATGCTGTGGTACTTACTCCGTCACTGTATCAAGTGGACAAGGTTGTTCAGATACCATCAGCGTTCAGCTCGCCTGCCCGACCCCCACCTGCTCCGGCGAAACCTCCCTCTGCGTCGAAATCCTCGAAGAACCCGAAGCCCAAATCGGCTCGCTGCCGCCTGCGGCAAATGGCACGATTACCATCTGCCAAGGGCAAACCGTGTTTTTTCAAAACCAAAGCACCAACGCCACCAGCTACGTCTGGGAGTTCGGCAACGGCAACACCAGCACCCAGTTCGAGCCAAGCGAGACCTACCCGACGCCCGGCAGCTACACCGTCTCGCTCATCGCCCGCAACGAGTGCTACTGCGCCGACACCACCTTCCTCAACGTGGTCGTCACGCCCGCCGACGTGCCTAACATCAACTGCGTAGGCACCATCTGCGAGGGCGAAACGGTCACGTACAGCACCGACGCCAGCTGCAGCGGCTACACTTGGTCGCTCACGGGCAGCTACAATATTCTCGATGGCGGCGGCCCTTCCGACAATTTCATCACCGTCGAATGGCTGGCCGGGCCGGAGGGCACCGTCGGCCTCACGGTCAGCGGCTGCGCCGGGTCGGTCTGCAACCTGCCAAACCTCGTGCCCATCCCCATCGTGTCGGACAATGTGCAGATACTCGGCCCCGACAAGGTCTGCGAGGGCAGCACCGAGGAATACAAAATCCCTGATTATCAAGGCACGAACATCAACTGGACAGTGTTGGGTAGTGGCAATATCACGGGTGGGCAAGGCACGGAGCGCATCACCGTCAACTGGTACGGCAGCGCCAACCTCGGCAACCCGCAGCGGGTCATCGTCGAGTTCGACAACTGCTACCTCGGCTGCGCCGGGCGGGACACCCTGAACGTGAACATCGTCCCCGGTTTTTATGCCAAAGGCCCCATCGAGGTCTGCGCCAGCACCAGCGCCAGCTACCAGAGCCTGAACTCCATCACCGACGCCCCGATGTCGTCCAACTGGCAGTTAATCAACCAGTTAGGCGCAGTCGTTTGGTCGTCGCCTTCGGCAAACAGTGTGGCCAATATCCCCCTCAATTTCCCCGCAGGGGCCTACACCGTACACGCCGCTGCGGCCAGCGCCGTCAGTTTTTGCAACGACGAGTACGATATTTTCATAAAAATAGTGGCTGCCCCACCTGCCCCGACGGCCATCATGGGCGAGGACGAAATCTGCCCCGGCACGGCCTACGCCTACGAGGCCAGCGGGCAGGCCACCACCGATTTCACGTGGAGCTTCACGGGTGCATCCGTCGCCAACTACATCGGCAACCCGGCCACCGTCACTTGGAACGCCACCGGGCCGTACTCGGTCAGCGTGGTGCAGACCGCCACCACGGGGTTGGCCTGCACATCGCCTCCGGCAACGCTGGCGGTCGGCCCCATCCCCAGTTTCACCATCACGGGCGATGGGCAGGTTTGCCGGGAACAGACTGGCATTTACGCAGTCCCATTTTTTGAAAACATTGATTATCAATGGCTTATCAGCCCCGCCACGGCGGGCACGGTCATCAGCGGCGCTGGCACCGAGCAGGTCGAAGTGCTGTGGCACACCGACGGCCCGACGACCGTGGCAGTCGCCATTTGCGGAGCCAGCCAAAGCTACAATGTGACGGTGCTGCCTCTCCCCGACCCCTTCGTGCCCGATGCCCAGGCCTGCACCGGGCAAACTGTCAGCGTCGGCACGTCGGGCAGTTTCACCAGCTACGACTGGCTAAGTACCAACGGCAGTTCCCTCTCGAACGCCGCTAGCCCTGCCCTTGGCCCCGGTCATTACGAAGTGGAAGTCACGGATGCCAACGGCTGCGTCGGCGATACGATTTTCGAGGTGGCGGCGCTGCCCCTGCCCAATATCTCCATTTCGACGCCCTCCTACTATGCCCTCTGTGCAGGTGGCCCGCCCGCCACGCTTTACGCCACCGAGGGCAGCCCGGCGTTCAGCTACCAGTGGCAGCGTTTTGGGGTAAATGTGGGAACCAATGCACCGACCTACGTCACTACCCAACCCGGTGGTTATCAGGTAATTGCGACGGACGCCAACGGCTGCTCGGCCCCCTCGAACCTCATCTCGCTCGTGGACTGCGCCAGCATTGGCGGCACCTGCGTCGGGGGGCTTTGCGTGGGGATACCCGGCGGCCCACCAGCGCCCGGCGGTGGCTGCGTCCCGGCTGGCACGGTTGATTTCAGCTTCGCAACCACTGCCGATTGCAGCAGCCTCAGTTTCACCAAAACCAGCACCAACTTCGTGCCCGGCAGCTTCACTTGGTACTTTGGCGACGGCACCACCAGCACTTCCGACAACCCGCCGCCGCACAACTACCCCAGCGCTGGCTACTACACCGTTATACTCGTCGGGGCGGTAAACAGCACGACGGGCGGGGCCTGCGCCGTGTACACTTTCGACGATGTGCTGGTGCCAGTCGAGGCCGATTTCGAGCACTCGGCAGCCTGCCCCGGTGCGCCCGTGCAGTTCACCGACCGCAGCGTGACGGTTTCCACCGGGAACATCACCGCTTGGTCGTGGGACTTCGGCGACCCCAGCAGTGGCGCAGCCAATTCTTCTGCTTCGCAAAACCCGATGCACAGCTTCGCAACGCCCGGTACTTACACTGTCACACTGACCATCACCGAGGCAAGTGGCTGCACGGTTTCCACCACACAACCCGTCACCGTTTTTGCGCCTCCAGCGGTCAGTTTTGCTTTGCCTTCGGCAAGCTGCGAGAACACGTCTTTGCCTTTCGATGCAATCGTCGGGGCAAATGTGGCCAGCGTTTATTGGGATTTCGACGACCCAACGAGCGGCGACGGCAATGCCTCGGAACTCGTCAACTCGAACCACGAATTCGACGCACCGGGCAGCTACACCGTAACGCTGACGGCACTCAGCATCGAAGGCTGCACCAATTCATTTGCCGACAATATCACCATCACGCCGAACACGCTGGCGGGCGTCATCAGCACGGCGCCGCCCTCGCCGCTTTGCGAAGGCGAAAGCACAACGCTGACTGCGCCAGCGGGTGGCGTTAGTTGGTTGTGGTCTAACAATTCAACAATCAACAATATAACAATCTCACAGTCAGGTGTTTACACCGTCACGCTGACCAATGCCGAAGGCTGCGCCTATTCGCCGCAGCCCGCCACGGTGGATGTTTTTGGCGAGCCAAACGGCATCATCAAGGCGGTGGAGTTCAACGAGTTTGGGCAGCCGGTGGCGTTTTTTGAAAACAACCACTCGGTCTGTGAGGGCGACGACGTGACGCTCATCGTGCAGGGCAGCACGACGAACAGTTACGTCTGGAGCGATGGCAGCACCTCCGACCTGCTAGAGTTCACCGAGGACAAGGGCAACCTACTCCCCGTCGGCACGCATGTTTTCAGCCTCACCGTCACCGACGGCACGACGGGCTGCACCGCCACCGAAGGGCCGTTCACGGTCACCGTGAACCCGCTGCCCGCCGTGGCGATTGCCAGCAGCCCTTCAGGTTTTATTTGTGAAAACACCAACGCCACCCTCAGCGTGGTCGGTCCGAACGCCAACTACAATTATCAATGGAACACCGGGGAGAGCGGGACGAGCATCGCTGTTTTTGCTGGAGGCACCTATTTTGCCACGGCCGTGAATCAGTTCGGCTGCCGCAACCAGAGCAACGAAATCACCCTCCAGAACGCCCCCGACGTGGACCTCGTGCCCGCTGGCTGCCACACCCGCTGCCAGCCCGACACGATGTGCCTGCCCACCGTGCCCAACGTGGCCAGTTTCCAATGGTACCTCAACGGCAGCCCAATGGCCGCCCCGAACGGCACGTCCAGCGACCCGATTTTCAGCCAAAGCGGCGAGTACACGGTGGTGCTGACCGATGTGTTCGGCTGTACCAGCACCAGCGCTCCCCTCTCGCTCGACCTGCTGCCCGGCTTCGGCGACATCCTCGGCGAGGTGTATTTCGATGTGAACCAGAACGGCGTGATTGATGCCCCGGACTCGCTGGTAAGCGGCATCAATATTTTCTTGAACAACGGTACGGCGAATATTGACACCGTAACCAGCACATTGTCAACAGGTTATAATTTTGTGGACATCCTCTCCGCCAACTACGACCTGTACCTTGACACCCTGAACCTGCCCACGGGCTGGTCGGCATTCTGGACGAGTTCGAGCATCGCCCTCAGCGGCTGCGACGTGATGGAGGAGTTCGACTGGCTGCTCACGTCGGGCTGCTTGGCTTCCGCTACGACGGTGAACCTCTCAGCCTGCTACGGCAGTGTGGCCACTTACAACGGTGTGGACATTCCAGCGGGCGCTTCGCAAATTTTCCCCTTCACCAACACGCTGGGCTGCGACTCACTGGTGACGGTAGTGGTGGAGTCACTACCTGTCACGGTGCAAATCGTGGATGCCGTGGCTTGTGCCAATGAATTTTTGAACTACAACGGCACCTTGCTGGCACCCGGTACCCAGACGGTTTTCACGGAAATGAACATGTACGGCTGCGTGGACACGACCTTCGTGGCGGTGTTCGGGCTGCCCACCCATGCGACCACCACGACGCTGACGGCCTGCCCCGGCGAAACGGTCATGTACCAAGGGACGCAGCTTTTCGCAGGTGATACCCTAGATTTTACCCTCCAAAACATTTACAACTGCGACTCGGTGGTGACGGTGATGGTGGTGGCTGGGCAGGTGGACACGACCTTGCTATCGCTGGAAGTTTGCGCGGGCGAAACGGTGGACTACAACGGCGAGCAGTTGGCGGCGGGCGAGGTCTTCACATGGATGGGCATGAACCAATCGGGCTGCGACTCGGTGGTCATTGTCAGCGTAACTGGCTTGCCGTCAGTGAGTTACGCCTTGTCCGCTTCGCAAATCTGCTGGAACGCCGTGGACGGCAGCATTGCCGTAGGCAATATCATCGGCAGCTCGGGGCCGTACCAGTTTTCGCTGGATGGCGTGGATTTCCAGACTGACCCGTTGTTTGAGAACTTGCCGCCGGGCGATTTCACGGTTTATTTGAGAGACCAAAACGACTGCGTTTTTGAGGAAGGCATCAGCCTGACGCCTATCCCGCCGATGACGCTGGAAGTGGAGGATAAAACGCTCGTCTGCGGCAGCACAGCACTGCTAAATCCGTTGGCAGTCAGCGAGTTGCCGCTGACTTGGGAGTGGCGAGACAACGCTGGCCTGCTCTCCACCCTGCCCACGCTGACCGTGGACACGACGGGCGTTTTCAGCTTCTTGGTGTCCAACGATTGCGAGACGCTCTCCGGCAGCATCCAAGTGAGCGCCGAGGAGCTTTCGGCGAACCGCCTGGTTTACCTCCCCAACGCCTTCTCCCCCAACGGCGACGGCGTCAACGACTGTTTCCGGGGCTACGTGGCCCCCGATACGGAGGTCGTGGCCTACGAGCTGCAAATCTTCGACCGCTGGGGCGACCAGCTTTTCGAGACTACGGACATCGAGGGCTGCTGGGACGGCACCTTCCGGGGCAAGCAGATGAACCCTGCGGTGATGGCATACTGGCTGCGGCTACGGGTGCGCAACTGTGATGGAAAGGAGGTGGAGGTGTTCAGGAAGGGGGATGTGGGGGTGGTGCGGTGAGCGGATTTACGATTTTGGATTTACGATTGCCCCCAATCGTAAATCCAAAATCGTAAATCCAAAATCGTAATTGTCAACCCTCCGCCCAGCTATTCTGCCCTTCCAACGGGATGCAGCCTAAGTACGCACCTGGCACGGGGTCGTAGCGCAGCACCTCCATGTAGATTTTTTGCGAGGTGAAATACCCGAACAGCGTCATGGATTTCAAGTGGCGGAAAAAAGCGACGGGTTCCGGGTTGGCCACGAGCGAAATGCCCCAGACCGATGGCGGGTAGGCCCCCGCCGTTTTGTCAATTTCGAGGAGGTAGTCCGAGCGTGCTTCAGGGCTGCATTGCACGAAGGACTTTCCCGTTTTCGCCTTGCAATCGTCGTCCAGTTTTTTCAAGCCAGCTGCCCATTCCTGCTGTTCCTCCGGCTTCATCAGCGTTTTCACCGATTTGTCAATGAACGCTGGCACGTTCATGTCCTTGGCACCGGGCGTGGTGGTTTTTGGCAAAATCGTTTCCGTGATTTCGCCCAGCAGCTCCATTTGCTCGGCATTGAAAAAGCCGCCCGCTGCCCCGACTGCCGCTTTTGGCTCGTTTTGGCAAGCGGTGAATATTTGCGCAAAAGCCCCGGCTGTAGCCGCATAGCCAAGGAAAAGGGCGCTTGATTTGATTGCGTCTCTACGGTTCATCTTTTTAGGAATGAGGGGCGAGGGATGAGGGATGATGCACGGGACTTTCATCCCTCACCCCTCATTCCTCATCCCTGTTTAAAGGTTCATCTTCTTCAATTCCTCCACCGCATGGTTCACCGCCCGTGCGGTCAGTGCCATGTAGGTGATGGAGGGGTTCACGCACGAATTGGAGGTCATGCAGGCGCCGTCGGTCACGAAGACGTTGGGGCAGCCGTGGACTTGGTTATTGCCGTTCAGCACGGAGGTCTTGGCATCCCGGCCCATGCGGGCAGTACCCATCTCGTGCACGGCGATTCCGAGGCCGCCGATATTGTCGAAGGTCTTGATGTTCTTGAAACCGGAATTTTCGAGCATTTCGGCAGCGTCGGCCTTGATTTGCTCCCGCATTTTCAGCTCGTTTTCCTTGTACTCGGCGTCAATGACGAGGAGCGGGATGCCCCATTTGTCCTTTTTATCCTTGCTGAGTAACGCCTTGTTTTCGTGGTAGGGCAGACACTCGCCGAAGCCCACGAGGCCCATCGTCCAGCCGCCGGGTTGGAAGAGGCCGTCCTTGAACTCGCCGCCGATGCCGGGTTCGTTCACGCCAGCGCCCCAATCGGCACGGGTGGAGCCAGCGCCCTGGTAGTCGTAGCCCCGCAGGAAGTTCTTGTTCTTGGACTTTTCGTCCACGTTCACATAGCGGGGGATGAAAAGGCCGTTCGGGCGGCGTCCCTTGTAGTATTTGTCCTCGAAACCGTCGTAGTCGCCGATGGCACCGAGGCGGTAGTGGTGGTCCATGAGGTTGTGGCCCAGTTCGCCGGAGTCGTTGCCTAGGCCGTTGGGGAAGCGGTTGGAGGTTGAGTTCAGCAAAATCTGGGTGCTGCCTAGGGTGCTGGCGCAAACGAAGATGATTTTTGCGTCAAATTCCAGCATCTCCAGGGTCTCGGTGTCCACGATGCGAACGCCAGAAGCCTTGCCCGTTTTTTCATCATAAATAATGGAATGCCCGGTGGAATTGGGCCGGATGGTCAGGTTGCCCGTCTTCTCGGCGGCAGGCAATGTGACGGACACGCTGCTGAAATACGCCCCAAACGGGCATCCCCGTGAGCAGCGGTTGCGGAACTTGCAGGAGGCCCGGCCCAGCGCCGTTTGTTCTGCCGTTGGCTGGGTGATATGCGCCACCCGCCCGACGGTGACGTGCCGCCCACCGAACTTCTTGGCCACTTCGCCCTTGAAATGCGTTTCGATGCAATTCAGCTCCATCGGCGGCTGCAACTGCTGGTCGGGGAAATGCGGCAGGTTGCCCAAGTTCTCGCCGCTCACGCCGATGTACTTCTCCACATAATCGTACCACGGCTGGATGTCCTTGTAGCGGATGGGCCAGTCAATGGCGATGCCCTCCCTTGCGTTGGCGCTGAAGTCGAGCTCGCTCCAGCGGTAGCAGTGCTTGCCCCAAGTGATGGAGCGCCCGCCGACGTGGTTGCCCCGAATCCAGTCGAAGCGCTTCGTCTCCTCGTAGGGGTTGTCAATGTCCTTGGTGAAAAAATGCTTGGTGGCCTCCCCGACGAAGCCGCTGCGCATTTGGATGTGGTGCTGCTCCTTCTCTTCGGGCGTGAGGCGACCGTGGTTGGGCAGGTCCCAAGGCTCGGCATTGGCGGTCGGGTAGTCCTCGATGTGCTTGACCATGCGGCCTTTTTCGAGGACGAGGGTCTTGAGGCCCTTTTCGCAAAGCTCCTTGGCGGCCCAGCCCCCGCTGATTCCTGAGCCGATGACGATGGCGTCGTATTTTGGATTTGGCATTGTGAACAGTTTCGAGTTTTGAGTGGCTAGTTTCGAGTTGGGGGCATGAAGCATTCGCACAAAACTCGAAACTACTTATTTGGCGCAATATCGGGAGTATCGGGAAATTTCAAAGCAGGTTTCAAAATTATTGGACAAAGGGGTACTACTGAATCTTCAGAAGCTAAAAACCAGTTAAAAATTGACTTATTTTTTGAAAAATTCAATAATAGAGTCTATTTTTGTGAAAAGTAGTTCAAAAAAAGATTTTAAAATGCTAGTTCAATTCTCTGTGCGAAATTACAAGACTTTCAAGGATGAGGCAAAGCTGACGCTATTTGCTTCCAACTACGACAAGACGACCCTCGAAGCCGACAATGTTTTCGAGGTGCCCAAATTTGGATTGCGTTTGTTGAAGAGTGCAGTGATTTATGGGGCAAATGCAAGCGGTAAGACGAAGTTGGTGGAGGCGTTGCTTGTTTTAAAGCAATTGGTAGTACACACTGAAAATACTCCCAATTTGAATATTGAGCCTTTTCTGTTAAGCACTGAAACAGAACATGAACCCACAGAATTTGAAATTATCTTTATTCATGAAGAAGAAATGTACCGTTATGGCCTTATTGTCTCAAAGACCAAAGTGCATTTCGAATGGCTTTACCAAAAACCCAAGACGAAAGAAGTTGAGCTTTTTTACCGGGAGGGACAATCTTTTGTAACACATCCACAAAAATTCAGGAAGGGAGGCTTAGTAGCTAAGGAAGGCTTGATAAGGGAAGATACCTTACTGCTTTCCATTTCAGCTCGGTTTAATGAAAATGTGTCATTGAAGGTTGTTGAATGGTTGAGGGAATTAATAGTTGGTTATAACTGGGACGATAACTATGTAGCTGGATTTTCAATAGGGATGACACATGAAAATGAAGATTTAAGAACAAAAGCGCTTGGAATGTTAAAGAGCGCTGACATCGGTATTGATGAGATAAGGCCTAAAGCATATAGGAAAGATGGCAACCATTTTTTTGATGGCATTCTTGGCTTGGATGAACTTGTTAGATACTATAATCATCAGGCAGAGATTTCTAAATCCCCAGCGGATATGGAAATCCCCGACCTGCTAACTGAGCATAAGAAATATGATGCTGAAAAAAAAGCAGTTGGAAATGTTGTATTTTCATTGCTTGTTAACGAATCAGAGGGTACAAGGAAATATTTTGCCTATTCTGTTCCAATCCTTGAATCATTGGGAACGGGCACTCCTTTAATTATTGATGAATTTGAGGCAAAACTCCACCCCAATCTTGTGAAATCTATTGTTGAATTATTTAATTCGGCAGAAACTAACCCTAATAATGCACAATTGATTTTCACAACTCACGACTCCAACCTACTAGGCGAAGAACTCTTCCGCCGTGACCAAATTTGGTTCATTGAAAAAAACCGCTACGGTGCTGCCAATTTGTATTCTCTTGCCTCATTCAAAACGGATGAGGTAAGGAAAAAAGACAATTTTGAAGAAAACTACTTGAAAGGCAAATATGGCGGTGTCCCTGTTCTGGGTAACTTCTCTAGCTTGTTTCACCATGAAACGATTGGCGAAAAATGAAGATGAAAAACAAAAGAGCGGAACAAACTGCACTGAAAAAACAGCATATCGAGGCACTTAAATCCTCCAAGCGGAAACGGAGCGAGCCAGTATTTGAAATTCCGGCACCATCTAAGTCCGAGCGTGCAACGATACTTATCGTTTGTGAAGGTGTTAATACGGAAAAATCTTATTTCGAGCAGTTCCGACTTTCATCTGCTCAAATTGTCCCTGTTGGTGCTGGCTGTGACACCATTCGGGTAGTCGAACGGGCACAAAAGGAACAAGCAAAGCGCAAATGCGACCAAGTTTGGGTGGTTTTTGACAAAGACGACTTCTCGGCAAATGATTTCAACAATGCAATCAGCATGGCTGAGGGATTGAAGTATGGCTTGGCATATTCCAACCAAGCTTTCGAATATTGGCTTATTCTCCATTTTGAAGACCATCAAGGCGGTGGCATGCACAGGGATGATTATGACGCCAAGTTGAACAGCTATTTAAGGCAGTATAAATTAGCTTATGATGGAAAAGGGAGCAAGTTGGTGACCACTGAAATTTTTGAACTATTTTTAGCCAAAGATGAAAAATCAGATAAGCTACGCATTGATTTGGCCATTGAAAGGGCCAAGCGCATTTTCGGTCAATATGACCATGCCAGCCCTGCCATAGAGGAATCATCCACAAGTGTATTTCGGTTGGTTGAGGAAATTCAGAAATTTCTTTAGTCAAAGCCAGACAGCAGTGTTCTTTGCTATTGAGCTTTTGCAGCCCATGAAAGTAAGTGTATGGTTAAAAAAAACGCACAATTTCCGGCTTGCTTTCATGCGCTGCGAACAAACAGCGATGGCCATACACAGATAGCAAACGCATATATAGGGTTAGAACCCAAACCCACATTTTTAGCTTCCATTTTTACGCTACTTGCCCATCTTTGCGACAACCAATCCAATGCTTTTCCATGCTTTTTACCACTGAAAAAATAGTCGAACTCGCCGCCCAGCACTTCCATCTACCAATCACGGCCAAGCCACTCCCCGGCGAGATTGACCTCAACTATTTGCTACAAACCCCTGACCGCCAACAATTTACGCTGAAAATCGCCCACCCTGATACCCAACGTGGCTATCTTGAATTCCAGAACGCCCTCATGCAGCGCCTCACGGCGGCGGGCCTCGGCCTCGAAATTCCGAAGGTCGTGAAGACTACTGCGGGCGACGAAATCACCACCATTACCGCCCCCGACGGCAACCAGCGGCTCATGCGCCTACTTACTTGGGTCGAAGGCCGTTGCTTTGCCGAGGTGAACCCACACACGCCCGAACTCATAGAGGCCGTCGGCGAAATGTGCGGCAAACTCAGCCGGGCACTCGACGGCTTCGACCATCCGGCAGCGCACCGCTTCATCAAATGGGACTGCTCCCAAGCCGCTTGGACGGGCGAATATTTGGATAAAATCGCCGACCTGGAAAAGCGCTCGCTGGCCCAGTTTTTCCTCGATTTTTTTGAAAAAAACGCCCTGCCACTGCTGCCCTCGCTGCGCCAAAGCGTCTGCTACAACGACGCCAACGACTACAATATCCTCGTCAGCCATGATGCCGAAAAGCCAACCGTGCCGGGTGTTATTGACTTTGGCGACGCCGTTTACACGCAGACCATCAACGAGTTGGCCATACTTTGCGCCTACGGCGCAATGGGTAAGCCCGACCCGCTGGCCGCCATTTTTCACTTCGTAAAAGGCTACCACCAACAATGGCCGCTGACCGAATCGGAGGCCGAAGCGCTGTTCCCGCTCATCGGGGCGAGGCTGCTCATCAGCGTCACCTGCTCCGCCATGAACATGGCCGAGCACCCCGAAAACGAATACCTCCAAATCAGCGACC
>JALOMF010000373.1 GCA_025455635.1 Saprospiraceae bacterium
CGCTTTGGCTTAGGGGTGGATTTCCCCGCTCCTACCTCGCCAACAACGACGCACAGAGCATGGTCTGGCGAACCAACTTCATCTCAACATTTTTGGAAAAAGACCTTGCTTACTTGGGCAGCATCCCTTCAACGGTCATGTACAGGTTTTGGCTGATGGCCAGCCACTATCATGGCCAAACGCTCAATTACAGCGAGTTGGGTCGTTCTTTTGGGGTAGGTGACAAGACCGTTAAAAATTACCTCTCCATCTTGGAAGACACTTTCATGGTGCGCCTACTGATGCCTTGGCATGTGAACCTCGGCAAGCGCCTAGTGAAAAGCCCCAAGTTTTACCTCCGTGATGCTGGCATTTTCCACGCCCTGCAAAATATAGGCACGATGGCCGAGTTGCGGACAAATCCGAATGTGGGCGCCTCATGGGAAGGTTTTGCATTGGAGGAAATGGTATCCATTCTTTCTAAAAGGGACAACGAGGTTTTCTTTTATGCCTCTCATGCAGGGGTAGAACTTGACCTTTATTGGGAAAATAAGGGACTTAAATTCGGGGTAGAATTCAAGTACATGGACGCACCCCGGATGACAAAGTCCATGCACCAAGCCATAGCTGATTTGAAACTAGACCATTTATGGGTTATTTATCCTGGCGAAGCTTCTTATCCAATCGCTGAAAATGTTACGGTGATGCCGTTGGGGAAATTTGAGACAGCAATGATGGGCTGACAAAGACCATTCATACACCACTCAACCCTTTTCGTAGAAAAATGTTAGTCAAAGCATTAGGGGCAGATACCTTTGCCCCCCATCTTTCGTTTGGCTGAAGCCATAGAGAAACCATAATTTCCCAATTTTCAATTTCCAATTTCCATTCACACCCGACATGATTTTAAAAAGACTCATCACGCTGACGCTGCTTTTTTGCGCAGCTAGCCAATTTTTTGCGCAGCAAACACCCAAAATCACCGTGAGCGGCGTCGTGAAGGACGACGACAACGGCGAGACCCTCATCGGCGCCAGCATTTTTGACACAAAAAGCGGCAACGGCGCCACCACCAACGAGTACGGATTCTACTCGCTCACCCTGCCTGCTAGCACCGACTCACTGGTACTGGAGTACAGCTACGTGGGCTTTCAGCCAAGGACGTTCCGCATCTTACCGACCAAGGACGTGACGCTCAACGTGCGGCTCGGCACAGGCATCGAGCTACAGGAAGTGGTGGTCAAGGCCAACAGCTTCCAGGAAAGCATCCGCTCCACGGAGATGAGCGTCGAGGAAATCACGACCCGTGAAACCAAGGTGATACCTGCCCTGCTCGGCGAGTCGGACATCCTGAAGGTCATCCAGCTCAAGCCGGGCATCCCCTCTGGCTCGGAGGGCAGCACGGGCCTCTACGTGCGGGGCGGTGCCGCCGACCAGAACCTCATCGTGCTGGACGAGGCATTGGTGTACAACGCCAACCACCTCTTCGGTTTTTTCAGCACCTTCAACACCGATGCGGTGAAAGACCTCAAGCTCTACAAGGGCGGCTTCCCGGCGCAGTACGGCGGGCGGCTCTCCTCGGTGATTGATGTGCGGATGAAGGAGGGCAACAACCAGCACTTCGCCGGCACGGGCGGCATCGGCGTCATCAGCAGCCGCCTGACGTTGGAGGGGCCGATTCAGAAGGACAAATCGTCGTTCATCGTGAGCGGGCGGCGCACCTACGCCGACCTCATCACCCGCCAGTTCAACAAGGCCAATGAGGACGACCCCGACTACAACCCCATCCCTGACTACTATTTCTATGACCTGAACACGAAGGTGAACTTTGACCTTGGCGAAAAAGACCGCCTCTTCCTCAGCGGTTATTTCGGGCGGGACGTGTTCGGTTTCGAGGGCGATTTTTTCAGCTTCAATTTCAACTGGGGGAACAAGACCGGCACTGCCCGCTGGAACCACGTTTTCAACCCCAAACTGTTTCACAACCTGACCTTTACGTATTCCGATTACGATTATAATATCGAAACAAAAGTCACGGGCTTCAGCTTCAAGGTCGGCTCCGATGTGCGGGACGCCAACATGAAATCCGACTTCTACTACGGCCTGAACGACAACCACATCCTGCGCTTCGGGGCCAATGTGACGCACCACAGCTTCGGCGTGGGCCGCCTCAAGGCTGGCTCCGACGACGGGGAAATCAACTTCTCTGGCGGTGACGACTTCACGGCCTACTCGCTCGCCACTTATTTTGGCGATGAAATGAGCTTCGGCGAGCGTTGGAAAATCAATGCTGGGGTGCGCATCTCAGGGTTTGTCAATGATGTGTTCTACGCAGGCATCGAGCCAAGGGCGGCTGCGGTTTACAACGTGAACAAGGGCCTATCGTTCAAGGCCAGCTATGCCCGCATGTACCAGTACCAGCACCTCGTGAGCACGGCTGGCATCGCCTTGCCCACCGACATCTGGTACCCCAGCACCGACGCCATCAAGCCGCAGCAGAGTGACCAGGTGGCCGTGGGCGTAGAGAAGCTGCTTGGGGATAAATACCTGGTTACCAACGAGTACTACATCAAGCGGCTCCGCAATCAAGTGGATTTCGTGGACGGTGCGCAGCTCTTCGCCAACGACAATTTGGAGAATGAATTTGCCATCGGGCGAGGCTATGGCTACGGCATGGAGCTGGGCATCGAGAAGCAGGAGGGCGACGTGCGGGGCTGGGTGGGCTACACACTGGCACTGGTGAAAAGGGGCGAATTCAAGCCGCTCGACGACTCACGGGTCTTTGCCGGAGGCACCAATTATTTCTTCCCCCGCTACGACCGCCGCCACGACTTTTCGCTGGTGCTGATGTACGATTTTGGCGATATCAAAAACCGGAAAGGACAGCCCGCCAAGCGCTGGACGCTCTCCGGCACGGCCATCTACGGCTCCGGCGACCGCACTTGGCTGCCAGTAGGCAGGTTTGCCTTTCAGGATGTTTTCGGCGGCAATTTCCAGCCCATCACCCCGGTTTACGGCGAGCGCAACGTTTTCCGGTTGCCGTACTTCTTCCGGGCCGACCTCGGCATCACCTACCGGATGTTCCCGAAATGGGGCGAGAGCGACCTGAACCTCAGCTTTTTCAACCTGACCAACCGCCGAAATGCTTTCTTCCTCTACATCGAACCGCAGTATGCCGAGGGCGTTGACCCGCTGGAAAACCCGCTGGCCGTGCCTGAAAGACTGGCAGCGAAGCAGGTCTCGCTGTTCCCCATCATCGGCTCGCTGACTTGGAATTTTAAGTTTTGACGTAACACGGACTGCCAGTCCGTGCTTTCTCTCTTTTAACTTAAACGAACTTTTTAAACTGACAATCAATACTTTATGAAATACCTTTTTCAAAAGTCAAACATATCCGGCCAGTTGCTTTTGGCCGCTTTTGCCTTCCTCCTTTTCACTTTTTCCTTCCAAAGCTGCGGCAACTTGGAGAAAGAAATTGACCTCGACCTGCCCGTGTACACGCCACAGTACGTGGTGGAGTGCTACCTCGAACCGGGCCAGCCGTTCACGCTGCTGCTCACGCGCAGTTCGTCGTTTTTCGACCCATTCCCGACCGACCCGCTGGAGTACGTGGAGGACTTGCTCGTGGACAGTGCCGAGGTCATCATCACGCACGACGGGGTCGAGTACCCGTTGGCGAATGCCGCTTCCATCAATCCTGCCACTTTCAAGGTTTTCAATTACAGCAACCCGGCACTCGTGCCAACGGACTTCGACAACGATTTTTCACTGAAAATCACCATGCCTGACGGCAAAACCATCACGGCGACCACCCGGCTGCTGCCCGTCGTGCCGATTGACAGCGTGGTGGTCGAGTTCGACGATGAGCAGGACACGCTCGCCCGCTGCCTCACCTACCTCACCGACGACCCTACGACCGTGAATTTTTACCGCCGCATGATTCACCACAATTCGCTGATTGACTCCGTCCCCGACCAGGACTTCGCCACCAACGATGATTTTGTGGATGACAAGATTCTGGTCTTCGGTACGGGCTACGACTTCAAGGAGGGCGACACGATTTACAATGCCATCTACCATATTGACCGGCCTTATTACGATTTTTTCAACAGCTTGCAATTCGCCATTGACGCCAACGGGAACCCCTTCGGGCAACCGAGCAGCATCATCTCCAATTTGGAGGGCGACGCCAATGCATTGGGGATTTTCACGGGCCTGAACTACGACCGGGTGATGACGATTGTGAAGAAATAGCGGCGTTTACAAGAAAGAACAAAGCCCTGTTGGTGTACTGAACTCCAACAGGGCTTTGTTTTTCTGGAAAAACAGGACTACGGTAGTACTACCGCCTTGCCCACCACGCCAGCGCCATTTTCAAAACCCAACCTGAAAAGGAAGAGGCCGCTGGGCATGTTGGCCTTTTTCGTCCACCTGATTTGCTGGTCGCCCGCAGCCAGCCAGCCCAGTTCAACGGCATCCAACGGTTTGCCGAAGGCGCTAAAAACCTCCAACCGTACCCGACCCGGCTCGTGCAGCTGGAACGAGAGCATCGCCTCGTCGGCGATGGGGTTCGGGGCGATATTTTTCAGCGTAAAAGATGGGTTATCAGCTACTTCGTCCGTAGCAACAGGGGTGCAGGGCTGCTCAAACTCGGCGCAGTAGCAGCGCTCGGGCAGGGTGCAGTCGAGCACGAAGGGGTTGGGCTTGCCGCTCTGGTACTGGGCGATGAGCCAAGTGCGGTTCCACTCCGGCTCGTTCACGGGGTCTTGCAGGTGCCAGTTGCAGAGGGTCTGCCGCTGCGACTCAAAGAAGTTGGGGTCGGCGGCGTCGGCCTGTCCCTTGTACATGGTGTAAAAGTAG
>JALOMF010000374.1 GCA_025455635.1 Saprospiraceae bacterium
TTCATCAGCATGATATTGTTCTTGTGCGGCAAGCTCGAATTTAAACCATTATATGCAAAATGAGGAATTCAGCTTACCCACACGAAATCACGAAGAACCTAAAAATGCTTGAATTTGCGACAGAAGTATTTGTCCTAGGCGATTATCCTATACTTTTCAAATCGACCCCAAAAACATTCGCTGACTTGGGTTGTATGGACTATATGCTTGCATTGTCATCTACTCGAATATATGTTAATACTGCTTTGGAGCTTGGTGATTTTGACAAGAAAAAAGCTTATAATTATAATGCTCATATTATTGAGCAGTCATTGAAATATGTAACTTCTGGGAATAAGAAAATCTTGGAGGATTCGGTATCTTATTATAAAGAACTAAAAAGGAATAATATTTTATACCCAACAAAACAAATGATGTTTCCAAGCCAAATCAATTCAGGTTGATAATTTCTCTAGCGCATTGCCGCAAACAACAAACAAGCCCGTATATCCCCTTCTTCAATAAACGGGTAGTCCTCCAAAATCTCCTCGTGCGTCATGCCAGCCGACAGCAGTTCCAGCATCTGCGCCACGGTGAAGCGCATATTGCGGATGGTCGGCTTACCGTTGCAGACTTTCGGATTCAAGGTGATGCGTTCGAGTAATGGATTCATTTTCCTAATTTTGAACAAATATAGCGGATTCGCTGGGAAATGTTTTGATTTGCCCACCGAATCAAAAAGACTTGACCTAACCAATAAAATATGTCCACCAACCTTTCCAACTACTCCACCGGCTCCTGGCAACCCGCCACCGGCCACACCCAACCCCTCCACAACGCCATCACGGGCGAAGTCATCGCCACGGCGGGCAGCGAGGGGCTTGATTTTCCCGCCATGTTGCACTACGCCCGCACGGTCGGGGGGAAGGCGCTGCGGCGTATGAGCTTCTACGAGCGGGGCCTCATGCTTAAAAAACTGGCGCTCTACCTCCACGAGCGGCGGAAGAGCTACTACCCCCTCAGCTACGCCACGGGTGCCACCAAGGTGGACTCCTGGGTGGACATCGAGGGCGGCATCGGCACGCTGTTCGCCTATGCCAGCCTGCGGCGGCGGCTCGGCAACGAGACTTTTTTCGTGGATGGCGACGTGGTGAAATCCTCCAAAGAGGGCAGCTTCGTCGGGCGGCATATCATGTCGCCACGGCACGGGGTGGCGGTGCATATCAATGCCTTCAACTTCCCCATCTGGGGCATGCTCGAAAAGCTGTCGGTGAACCTGCTGGCCGGGATGCCCGCCATCGTGAAGCCTGCCACGCAGACCTCGTTCCTCACCCATGCCATGGTGCAGGACATCGTGGCGTCGGGCATATTGCCCGAAGGGGCGATACAACTCATCTGCGGCAGCGCCCGTGGCCTGCTCGACTCCGTCACGGGACAGGACGTGGTCACTTTTACTGGCAGTGCCGACACGGGCCGGATGCTCAAATCCACACCCGCCGTCATCGCCAACGCTGTCCCTTTCAACATGGAAGCCGACAGCCTCAACGCCTGCTTACTGGGTGCCGACGCCGTGCCGGGCACACCGGAATTCGATATTTTCGTCAAGGAAGTCCATCGGGAAATGGTGACGAAGGCCGGGCAGAAATGCACCGCCATCCGCCGCATCCTCGTGCCGGAAAACCTGCTGGAGGATGTGCAGATTGCGCTCGGCCAAGCCTTGGCGAAGACCACCATCGGCGACCCGCAGGTGGAAGGCGTGCGCATGGGCAGCCTCGTCGGGCGCTCGCAGGTGGACGAGGTGCGGGCACGGGTCGAAGAACTTGCCGCCCACACGCCCATCGTGTTCGGCAATCTGGACGCCGAGTTCGAAGTCATCGGTGCTGACCGCAACAAGGGCGCTTTCTTCTCGCCCATGCTGTTGCTGAACGACGACCCGTTCCGCAAAACGGCCTCGCACGACATCGAGGTGTTCGGTCCGGTGAGCACCCTCATGCCCTACAAGCACCTCGACGACGCCATCGAATTGGTGAACATGGGCAAAGGTTCGCTCGTCAGCAGCATCGTCACCGCCGACGAGCGCATCGCACGGGACTACGTCATCGGCTCGTCGCCCTACCACGGCAGGATATTGGTACTCAATGAGTTGTGTGCAAAAGAGAGCACGGGCCACGGCTCGCCGCTTCCCTTGCTCAACCACGGCGGCCCCGGCAGGGCAGGCGGCGGCGGAGAGCTTGGCGGCATGAGGAGCCTCCACCACTACCTCCAAACCACGGCGGTGCAGGGCCACCCGACCTTCCTCACGGCGGTCACGGGGCAGTACCATCAGGGCGGGCGGCAAACGGAGAAGGACGTTCACATCTTCCGCAAGCATTTCGAGGAACTAGAAATCGGGGAGACGGTCGTCACGGCCAAGCACACGGTCAGCGAGGCGGACATCACGAATTTTGCCAACGTGAGCGGCGACAATTTCTACGCCCATATGGACGCCACGGCGCTTGAAGGCACCATCTTCACGGGGCGGGTGGCGCATGGCTATTTCATCCTATCCAAAGCGGCTGGCCTCTTCGTGGATGCGAAAAAAGGCCCGGTGCTGCTGAATTATGGCCTCGACGAATGCCGTTTCACGAAGCCCGTCTATCCCGGCATGACCATCGGGGTACGGCTGACGGTGAAGGAAAAAGTTGACCAAGAAAAGAAAAGCGAGGACGACATTGCCAAGGGCATCGTGAAACTGCTCGTGGATGTTTATGATGAAACTGGCGAGACGGTGGCGCTGGCGACGATTTTGACAATGGTAAAGAAACTTAATCAGGCTTGATTTTGTCAAAAAAGGTGAGATTTGCAAGCGTGAGTGTTTCACATTCAGGGCTTTAACAGAAAATGAAATGATAAAAGCAATTTCGATAGAAAATTTTCGGTGCTTTCACAATTCCAGATTTGAAGGGTTTGGGAGGGTTAATCTTTTTGGTGGCAAGAACAATGCAGGCAAAACTTCACTTTTAGAGGCGATACTCCTTTCAAACGTGCCTACTAATAGAAGCATAAGCTTTTTGCAATCGTTAAGAGGTGAAAATCCTGTGGTATATTTTGAACATCCTGAACTCGCATGGCAAAATTATTTTTACAATCAAGATAAATCGCAAAGAATTAGGCTTGTAAGTACACTTGAGAATGGAAACATCAGAACTGAAATTTCTTGTGAAGAAAGAGAAAAATCATTAAATCGCTCTAGGACACCTATCCGAGATGAAGTTGGTGAAGAATTAGTACCAGTTATTGATAGCTCTGTCCTAGCAGAGGTTGGTAATTCAAAACTTAGAATCAATGCACAATTTGGCCAACAAAGCTATCTTGACCATATAGAATATAGTTGGCGTAGCAGAATAGAGTCGAGAGGGCGAAATCGATTTCAGACATTTAACTACACCATTTTTATTCCTACAGGTTATAAACGCCCGGGAACAATATTAGCAAGGGATTTTGAAAGAGCCAGGCTTAGGGGTAGGGCTTCAACCATTGTCAATGCTTTCAAAATTGTGGATAACAGTATTGACAATGTTGATGTGGTAAATTTAGGAGAGCCAAAAATAATTATCTCTCGTACTGGATATGCTCCGCAACCACTCAATTATTTTGGCGATGCCTTAAACAAAATTGCTGACATCGTTTTACGAATCGAAAACAGCCGAGATTCCATTCTTTTAATTGACGAAATTGAAAATGGCATCCACCACACCAATCAAGAAGAATTTTGGCAAATGCTGATGAGAATTGCCAATGAGAACGGTGTCCAGATTTTTTGTACATCCCATAGCGGGGAGATGATAAATGCATTCAAAAAAGCTGCTGTCTCTTTCAATGGTCAAAATGAAGCCTGCTATTTTGAACTCATTAAAAGTGCAAGGGCAGGCGAAATAGTTGCCAATGCTTTTGATTTTGAGACTTTGGATTACAACATCAAAACCAACCACCCATACAGAGGCGAGTAAAATATGGAAAACCCTGTACTTAAAAACATACTGATAGTCGAGAGCTTTAACGACAGTGCATTTATCCGCCTTCTCCTCAATGATTTGGGGCTTACCTTCGGTATTGAAACCCAAGTAGCCGCTGGAACAGAAATAATTGACCTCCATAAATTCCCAGACCCTGACAATCCCGATAAAGAATTACGAGGAAAAGAAGCTATAGGCAAGAAGCTTAAATCAATCAAAGGCGACTTATTGAGAGAAAAATACGGAAGTGTAGATAGGCTTGGCATTATCCTAGATTTCGATGACATGACTATCGAAGTAAACTTGAAACTCGTCAACAATGCAATTCAAGGTGCATTCGGCCAACAGCCACCGATTACTAAAGAGGGTGAATTTATCGACGCTGCCATTTCTCTGGGTGGTGAACATGGCAGTTCAATTCCACTACAAATTGCCTGTTTTTTCACAAAAGACTCCTCTGGAGCGGGAAACCTTGACACACTCTTATTTGAAATCTGCCAGAATCCTCAAAAACCAGTGCCTTATGCCGATTGCCTTGCGCATTGGAGAGACTGCGTCAATGAATCAGAGAGCCAATTGAAAGTGAGTTCAGGGTTATTTACCAAAATGTGGGTCAGCAATTTCCTTCGGGCAAAAGCAAGAGAACATGACAAAGCCGTCTTGAGTGATTTTGAAGCAAAGCAAAGCGAGCTGCTTTTGAACCATGGCAGCCAAATGTTTGATTTAAAGCACCCATCCCTTGCCACTTTGAGTGAGTTTCTTTTAAACTTCAAACCAAGCCCAGAAGCACCAAGCCCACCTATTCCGGCTTGACCATCGGCTGACGGTGAAGGTTGACCAAGAGAAAAAAAGCGAGGA
>JALOMF010000375.1 GCA_025455635.1 Saprospiraceae bacterium
TTTTAACATGGTCTTCAGCCTCGCACCTGTTTTGGGTGTAGCGGTGATTAAAGCAGTCGGAGCCTTAATAAAGAAATTATCGTACACGGTGGTTAAATCGTACAGGGCAATCCGCAAGTTCTTGCCATCTTCTTTTTCCGCTCGTTCATCATCATATAAGCGGTTGGTGAATCGCCCGTTCACCGTGACTTGCTCGAATCGGAAATCCTTTACCGCCACCGAGTTTTCTTCCTCCACCCGAAAATCTATATTGACCAAAACGGGTTCTTCCGGCCTGAAATAACTGGAAACAGTGGTCTTTGAATAAAAGGGTTTTTCGACGTTATAGGGTTTCAGTTTTTCCTGTATATCCAATGGCAACAGTGGCACACACTCGCTCCATACCGTATTTTCATTTTCAAAAACCAGCTTTGTTAACTGCCTTTTTTTGGTGTCATAATTTCCCCCAAAAATAAATTCCTGTGCATTGATGGAAAGTGGAAATGGCTCGAATATTATATTGCCAGCTTCAATGCCCATGTTAAATTTCCCCGCCAATTTGCTATTGGCAACAAACGACCCATTTGCCTTTTTAAAAGCCAATTCTTCCACGAACAAGGACATGTCTATTTCGGCATTTAGTCCCTTGTCATGCTTGCGCAATTGGGCAGCGATATTGTCCAAGTTCGCATGGATGCTCGTGGTCTTGATGGCGTCCGTAAAATCAAATTTCACGTTGACCATATTGACCTTTACCTTATCAGTCAGCACCTTTAAATAACTGGAAATCGGGGGTTCCTCCTCCTCGTCATGTTTCTTGGGGAGGAAACTTTTTAAATTATTGTACCCATGCTCGTCCGTGAACAAGGCGATGCCCCCACCCTTCAAATCAACCGATTGTATCTCAACTTGGCGGGTGCGCCAAGCTTGTAGGGAGGCCACCAGTTTCAGTTCTTCGAGCTGCAAAATCGGCTGGCCATGCCGCTCGAATTCAGCGTCCCGCACCGACAGGTTTTTAAAGGAAATGGAGGCCGTGGGAAAGTCCCTGAAAAGTCGGATGTCTGCCGATTGGAAGGATACCGAACCGCCGTTCAGGAAGGGGAGGTGGCTGAACTCCTTGATTTTGTTGGATTTTAGGTAAAAATGGACGCCAACCAGCGACAATGCCAACAACACGATGCCCGCCAGCAGCGCCCTCCACAACACCAGCAACACCCGTCGCACTGGGCTGGCTTTCTTGCGTTGCATGGTATTTACCTTTTCCGTTTCACTCATTGCGGAGCAATTGGGTTGTTTGCATTGGATTCAGGTTTGAACATAGCGAGAAACGAAGCTTTTTTAGATTGATTCCTACCCAACGTGGGTTTTGCTGCTTGTTGAGCAATGTCAAAAATACAACAAATTTCGGCTCAAGAGGGCCTGCAACTGCCTTGCCGCAAAAATGTCACTTGGCTCAAAATGGCAGCCAAACCTCGTAACGTATCAAAGCTTGGGAAGGTGGCGAGGTTCATTTCACTGGCTTAATTAGGTGAAAACAACTTGTGCAAGAAGACAAAAATTGAAATCAGATTACCTTTGGCGGCACTCAAAAAGTCGCCAAAAAAGCGCCTCATTCGAGCAATCCGTCTATTTTAAAATTGAAATATGAAAAATCTAAGCTTTTTTGCAGCAGTAATTTTCACCGCCATATTCTTTGGCTGCGGAACACAAAAATCCATGACCGACAAAGGCTTCACCACCCTTTTCAATGGCAAAAACCTCGACGGCTGGGTCGGCAACAAGCAATCCTACGTGGTGGAAAATGGCGTTATCGTCGTGAAGCCCGATGGCGGCGGCAGTGGCGGCAACCTGTTTACCGAAGGTGAATACAGCAATTTCGAGTTCCGCTTCGAGTTCCAACTGACGCCCGGCGCCAACAACGGCCTCGGCATCCACGCCCCGCTGGAAGGCGATGCGGCCTACGTGGGCAAGGAAATCCAGATTTTGGACAATACCGCCGAGAAGTACGCCGGCCTGAAACCCTATCAATACCACGGCTCCGTCTATGGCATCCTCCCGGCAAAGCGGGATTACCTGAAGCCGGTCGGCGAATGGAACAGCGAGCAGGTCATCGTGCAAGGCTCGAAAATCAAGGTCATCCTCAACGGCACGACCATCGTGGACGGCGACCTGCTGGAGGCTACCAAAAACGGCACCATGGACGGCAACGACCACCCCGGCCTACGACGCAACCGGGGCCACATCGGCTTCTTGGGGCACGGCGATGTGGTGCGTTTTAGGAATATCAGGGTTCGGGAATTGTAGTCGGGAAATTCATTTCCCGATAAAAACAGCCAGCTATTGTGGGGAAATGAATTTCCCCACTACTAAAGTCCCAGCCCCCTTCCAATCAAGTTCTTCTTGTAAATCTCGATGTTCGCCTTGTGCGCATCGTAGCTCACGGCAAACATGTGCTTGCCAGAGCCATCGCCCGTGGCCACGAAGAACATATACTCATGCTTTTCTCGGTTCAGCACCGCATCGAGGCTGGGGATGCTGGCCATGCTGATGGGGCCGGGCGGCAGGCCGGGGTACTTGTAAGTATTGTACGGCGAGTCGAGGTCTTTGTACTTGGCAAGGTCACGGGCCTCCCAGTCACGGCTGGCGAAGACCAGCGTCGGGTCGGCTTGTAGCGGCCAGCCCTGTTCCACCCGGTTCAGGTAAACACCCGCCATCCTTGGCTTTTCGGCCTTGTCGTTCGTTTCCCGCTCCACGATGCTGGCCACGGTGTAAACCTGCTCTTGCGAAAGCCCAAGCGCCGCCGCCTTTGCCTTGCGCCCATCCGCTTCCCAAAAACGGTCGTGCTCCTTTTTCATTCGCTCCATGAACTTCCGGGGCGTCGTGTTCCAATAAACCTCATAAGTGTTCGGGATAAAAACCGACAGCAGCGTGGCTGGGTTAAGGCCGAGGCTGTCGAGGTAGGTCGTGTCGTTCAGCAGCGTGACCAGCGCCAGCGAATCCGGCTCGATGGCCTTGGCCACCTTGGCAGCGATGTGCTCCGGCAGGCGCTCGTTCACCAGCACGATTTTCACGGGCGCTTGTTCGCCGCTCCGCAAATGCTTGACGAGGTGGTAGCTGCTCATGCCCGGTTTTATCTCAAAACGCCCGCCCCGCCCCTTGTAGCTCAGGCGCTCGGCCATCATTCGGAACGAGCCTTCGTCCAGAATGAACCCGCCCGCCTTCAGCGAGTCCACCACTTGGTCGAGGCTAGCGCCCGTCGGTATGAGCAGGTGCTTTTTGGTCAGACTGGCTGGTACATTGGGCTTGTAGATATAGCTCCAAGCGATGTAGCCAGCGATGGCTGCCGCCACTAGGCCGACCAGCAGGAAGGCTTTGAGTTTTGAGTTTTTCGGTGTGGGTTCTGGTTGTTGATTCTCCATTCTAATATTTGGTTGCATGAGCGGCTTTGATAGGACACAGATTGAACGGATTAAACGGATTTTCACGGATTCAGTTACCCAAAAAAACCTTTTTAAAGCAGGTAAAATCAGCAGCATCGTTGCACTATCAAGCCTTTTATCCTAAAAATCTGTCCAAATCATGTCCAATCAGTTTCATCTGTGTACCATCAAGCCTCATTCATCATTCCTATAAACCTTCCCATCCTTCATCACGAACCGCATCTCCAGCATCGCCTTCATATCGGTCAGCGGGTCGCCCTGCACGGCCACGATGTCGGCCAGTTTGCCCTGCTCGATGGTGCCGAGGTCGGCGCTTTTGTTCAACAGTGCTGCCGAGGTCACGGTCGCCGATTTGATGGCCTCCATCGGCGGCATCCCGGCCTCGTTCATGAACACGAACTCCCAGGCGTTCAGTCCGTGCTGGCTCACCCCGGCGTCGGTGCCCATGGCGATTTTCACGCCTGCTTTGTAGGCTTTCGCAAAGGTCGCCTGTATCTGCGGCCCGACGATGGCCGCCTTCATGGCCACCACACGGGGGAAGTAGCCGTCCTGCTTTGCCTTCTCCGCCACGAACTTCCCGGCACTGATGGTCGGCACGTAGTAGGTGCCTTTTTGCTTCATCAAGCCCATGATTTCGTCGGTCATAAACGTGCCATGCTCGATGCTCGTCACGCCCGCCAGCACGGCCCGCTTCATGCCCTCGTCGCCGTGGCAGTGCGCCGCCACCGTGAAGCCGTAGTCCTTTGCTGCCGCAACGACCGCCTCGATTTCCTCCTGCCGGAACTGCGGGTTCAGGCCATTGGCGGCCACGCTGAGCACGCCGCCCGTCGCCGTGATTTTGATGAGGTCGGCACCGTTTTTATAACGCTGGCGCACGGCCTGCCAAGCATCGTCCACGCTGTTGATGACGCCCTCGTTCGGGCCGGGGTCGCCCATCAGGTCCTTCCTGACGCCATTGGTCGGGTCGGCATGGCCGCCCGTGGTGGCGAGGCTTTTTTCTGCGGTGAAAATGCGGGGGCCGTCCACCAACCCAGCGTTGATGGCATTGCGCAGCGACACGTTCACGCCGCTGCCGCCGAGGTCACGCACCGTGGTGAAGCCCGCCATCAGCGTTTTTTTGCCAAACGACTCGGCCACGTAGGCCACGTCGGAGGGGTTCTGTCGGAAGCGTTCCTCGTAGCTTTTCGGGTTGCTCTCGCTCTCCACGTGGATGTGCATGTCCATCAGGCCCGGCATCACCGTGCGGTTTTTCAGGTCAACGACCTTGGCCTCGGCGGGGGCTTTGGCATAGCCTTTCACCACTTCCTTGATTCTGTTGCCCTCCACGACGATGGTCATTTCGGCTTTGGCCTCGTTGCTGGCGCAATCTATGAGCTTGCCGCAATGCAGGTACACCGTTTGCGCAGCTAAAAA
>JALOMF010000376.1 GCA_025455635.1 Saprospiraceae bacterium
CAATCTCTTCAATAAGAAATGAGATAGAAAACCTCAGTTTACGCGCTTTAAAAAGATAGGCATATCAGCAAAGCAACTACTTTCATTTGATGTGTGGTTTTAGATTTTGAACAAATCAAGAGTTGATGATGCGTCAACCGTAGATTTTGCAGTAGTGTATTAAAACATTTAACCACACAGGCAACCCAACCGCCGGACGCATTGAACAGATAAGTGACCCCGCCATCCAAGCACTTGTTTGTTTCAACCAAATACGTCCAACATGAAAATCTTTCCATTTATCCTTGCCCTTGCAAGCCTGCTGCTGGCGGCGGGCTGCCAGAAAGAAGAACTGCCGCCCGCCGATGCCATTTATGTCAAGTTCGTCAACAAGACCGGCTCGGCGATCGAAGGCTTGACCGTCAGCCGGGAGGATGTCGGGGACTTGTCGAAGGGGAAATCCTCTGACTATATCCGCTACGAAGCCCAGGGCAAGCAGTTCAACTATGCGCTTATTGACGCCGTTTGCACCATGAACGGGAAACGCTATTTCCGTTCCTCGGCTTGCAGTGGCATCTGCGGCACGCCCTCCGCACCCAACGGCGTCTGGCTGGAAAAAGGCTACTACAAGGTGGTCATCGCCAAGTCGCCGGAATTGGGGGGCAACTACCTTGATTTCAGGCATTCGGAATAGCGCAGGTTGAGGTGCTATAGCATGGAGGCTTTTCCTTTTGTGCCATTGCCTGAAATTTAGAAACATGACCAAATCCCGTTTCCACTTCCTCGCCCGCCGCCTGCACCGCTGGCTCGGCGTCATCATCGGCATCCAGTTTTTGGCTTGGACGCTGGGCGGCTTGTACTTCTCCTGGAGCGACATGGACGAGGTGCATGGCGATTACGACAAAGCGCCTGTGCCCCTGCTGGCGGCAAGTGCCGACTATGCCCCGCCCGCCGCCGTGCTGGACAGCCTTCGGCAGGATGAGGTGGTGGACAGCATTGCCGACCTGCGCCTCGTCAGCATTCTCGGACGCCCGCATTGGCTGGCGACCTATTTCCCGAAGGGGCATGAACGGCACCACAAGAAAATGCAGTTGGCGGATGCGCTGACGGGTGCATTGCGCCCGCCGCTCACGCAGGAAGAAGCGGTCTCCGTTGCGGAAATCGGCTACGCCGGGGAAGGCAAAGTGCAGTCGGTGGAGTATCTGACCGAAGCGGGCAGCCACCACGAGTATCGGGAACAGCCGCTGCCCGCTTATGCTGTCAGCTTCGACGACGAGCGCCGCTCGACGGTCTATGTGGCAGCGGAACTTGGCACGGTGCAGCGCATCCGTAACCGCCCGTGGAGGCGCTTCGACTTCCTGTGGATGCTGCACACGATGGACTACCGCAGCCGTGACCATATCGCCAACTGGCTGCTGCGGGCATTTTCCATTTTCGGGCTGCTGACGGTGGCGAGCGGCTTCACGCTGTTTTTTGTGAGCCGAAAACAAAGAGAGAAATGAAGATTTTTATCAAAAATATGGTCTGCGCCCGTTGCGAGCGCATGGTTCAACGGTTGCTGGCAGGAATTGGCTTACAAGTGAAAACCGTGCGCCTCGGCGAAGCGGACATCGAGGGTGAACCTACCCCGGCGCAGTTGGAGGCGTTGCGCGCTGCCCTGCAATCGGAGGGCTTGGAACTGCTCGACGACCGCACGAGCCGCCTTGTGGGGCAGGTAAAAAATCTCGTCATACAAGAAATACACCATGAACCACAGAAGCCGGAAACGATGAACTTTTCCGACTTTCTGTCCAAGAAGGCTGGCTACGACTACTCGCACCTGAGCAGGCTGTTCTCGTCGGTGGAAGGCATAACGATTGAGAAGTTCATCATCGCCCAGAAAATCGAAAGGGTCAAGGAACTGTTGGTGTACGACGAGCTGACAATGGGCGAAATCGCCTGGCGCTTGGGTTACAGCAGTTCGCAGCACCTCTCGAACCAGTTCCGGCAGGTGACGGGCATGACGCCGACGCAGTTCAAGGGCCATCATGGGCAGGGGCGGAGAAGGTTGGATGAGGTGTAGCCCGAAATCCTGCACCCTATTTCCATAATTCTGTAACGCTTCTGGCTGCCGCCGCCCGGAACTTTGCCTTAAAAAAATTAC
This sequence comes from Saprospiraceae bacterium, assembly GCA_025455635.1. GTDB lineage: Bacteria > Bacteroidota > Bacteroidia > Chitinophagales > Saprospiraceae > UBA6168. Next base: position 2,123 of record JALOMF010000376.1, read on the forward strand.
CAATGATGACACATGAATTTTCAATTACCGGAATGACCTGCGGCAGCTGCGCCGCCACCGTCAAAAAAGCACTTGAAAAAGTGCCGGGCATCACCGCCGCCCGTGTAACGCAAGACCCACCGATTGCCGTCCTCGACATGGAGCGGCACGTCGGGTTGGACGAACTGAAGGCGGCGCTGAAAGACCACCCCAAGTACCAAATCGGCGAAGCACCTGTGAAAGCACAGGCCCATGCGCCGAAGCCTGCGCCCGCAAGGGTCGAGGTGGAGGAAAAGCAGCCGTTCTTGAAAACCTACAAGCCGATTCTGCTGGTCTTCGGCTATATCCTCGGCGTGACGCTGCTGGTGGAGTTTGCCGCCGACAGCTTCGACGGGATGCGCTGGATGCGGCATTTTATGGCGGGCTTCTTCCTCGTTTTTTCGTTTTTCAAGCTGCTCGACGTGCCTGCCTTCGCCATGTCGTACAGCAGCTACGACCTCGTGGCGAGGCGCTGGCTCGGCTGGGGCTATGTTTACCCGTTTGTGGAGTTGGCTTTCGGGCTTTTGTTCCTGACCAATATCCAGTCCGTTTTCACGAATGCCGCCGCCTTTGTTATCATGGGTATCAGCACGTTGGGCGTCATCCAGAGCCTCTTGGCGAAGCGCAAGTTCCAATGCGCCTGCCTCGGCGCGGTGTTCAACCTGCCGATGTCCACGATTACGCTGGTGGAGGACTTGCTGATGGTGGGCATGGCGGGGGCAATGCTCTGGATGCTGTGAAATAATGGATGGTATTGCTAAAATCTTATCAAAATCCTTGACCATGAAAAAGGCAACTTATTTTCTGCAAGCCGCCGTGATGATGACGATGTTCGTGTACTCGATTGGTACAGAAGCCCAAACGCAAAAAAGCGGTGTGTATATCACGTATGCGGATCTTCAAAAGGACAGCCTGAGCTACGGCGTGGATTGCGGAAAAGAAAAGCACCGCATTCGGCTGGAAGGTTTTTTTGGCGGCAAATACATCACCATTTTTCACGGAGAGGAAAAGATAAAGCTCAAAAAGGAAGGGGTTTATGGGGCGGTGCTTTGCAATGGGGTTTTTTACCGGATTTACAATAATTCCAATTACAAGGTGGAGGAACAGGGGAAAATCTGGCTTTACTCTAAAACCAAAACCACTCAAAAGACAAAGCGGGTTTTAGAGGTGCATTTCAGCCTTGACGGCAAATCTCCCATCCGCCTCCTTACCTTTCAAAACCTGATGAACGCATTTCCGACACGGCACGACCTGCATGACGAATTGCGTGTTTGGTTTAAGAACGATGCCGAACTGTCCATTTACGACGGTTATCACAAGGCATATAAAATCAACCGTTTTTTTGAAAAATTCATCCATTAAAAAACTTTGGATAAATCAAATTTGGCAGAAAGCCAACCAAGATGAAAGCTATATTCACCCTGCTAAAAAAACTGTTCAAGGCGATTTTTATCAAAAAATGCTGCCGCTGAAAACGAACCACTTATGGTAGAAAAACTCGTCCAAATTTCGCTTCGCAACCGCCTGCTCGTGCTGATGGCGGCGGCGGGCTTGTTCGCCTGGGGCATTTACTCCGTGCGGAACAACCCCATTGACGCCATCCCCGACCTGTCCGAAAACCAGGTCATTGTCTTCACCGAATGGATGGGGCGCAGCCCGCAGCTCATCGAGGACCAGGTGACCTACCCGCTGGTGTCGAACCTCCAGGGCATTCCGAAGGTGAAAAATATCCGGGGCGCTTCCATGTTCGGAATGAGCTTCGTGTATGTCATTTTCGAGGACAACACCGACATCTACTGGGCAAGGACGAGGGTGCTGGAACGCCTCAACTTCGCCCAGCGCCTACTGCCTGAAGGTGCAACGCCCAGCCTCGGACCGGACGGCACGGGCGTGGGACATATCTTCTGGTACCACCTCGATGCCCCCGGCATGGACCTCGGCGAGCAGCGGGCTTTGCAGGACTGGTACGTGAAATTTGCCCTCTACTACGACGTGCCGCTCATGGACGTGCTCAACGCCATCCGCAGCAACAACAACGACGTGGGCGGGCGCAAGTTTGAGATGTCCGATATGGCGTATATCGTGCGGGGCTTGGGCTATTTGAAAAAAACGGAGGACATCGAGAACATCCCGGTCGGCAACTACGGCTCTGTGCCCGTGCGGGTGAAGGACGTGGCGAACGTGCAGATGGGCGGCGACCTGCGCCTCGGCATCTTCGACATGGACGGCAAAGGCGAGGTGGTCGGCGGCATCGTGGTCATGCGCTACGGAGAGAACGCCGACAACGTCATCAAAGCGGTGAAGAAGAAAATGGCGGAGGTGGAAAAGGGCTTGCCTGCCGGGGCAAAGTTCAAGGTCAGCTACGACCGCAGCGAACTCATCGAAGCTGCCATCAGCTCTGTGAAAGGCACGTTGACGGAGGAGATGATAGCCGTGTCCGTCGTGGTACTGCTGTTCCTGTTCCATTGGCGTAGTGCCTTGATAATCTTGATACAACTGCCCATTTCGGTAGCCGTCGGCTTCATCTTGCTCGAAGCCTTTGGGCTTTCCTCCAACATCATGTCGCTGACGGGCATCGCCCTCGCCATCGGCGTGGTGGTGGACGACGGCATCGTGATGGTCGAAAATGCGTACCGACACTTGGCGGAGGCGACGTGGGCAAAAACCTTTGCGGAGCGGCTCACGGTCATCGAAAAAGCCTGCAAGCAGGTAGGGCCGGGCGTGTTTTTTTCCACCATCGTGACCATCGCCTCGTTCCTGCCGGTCTTTTTGTTGACGGGCATGGAAGGCAAACTGTTCTCCCCGTTGGCTTGGACAAAAACCTTCATCTTGCTGGTGGATGCCTTCCTTGCCATCACGCTGACACCTGTGCTGATATTGCTGATATTAAAGGGGAAACTGAAGCCGGAAAGCGCCAACCCCATCACCCACTTTTTGGAAAAACTTTACACACCTGTGCTGAAACTTTGTTTGCGCTGGCGCAAAACAACCCTTGCCGTGATGCTCATCGCCTTGGCAGTGAGCATCCCTATGATGATGCGGCTCGGCACGGAGTTCATGCCCCCGCTCGACGAAGGCTCGCTGCTGTTCATGCCCGTAACCCTGCCCGACGTGTCCAATTCAGAGGTCAAGCGGCTCTTGCAGGTGCAGGACAAAATCATCGCCAGTGTGCCGGAGGTGAGCCATGTTTTGGGCAAGGCGGGTCGGGCAAACACCGCGACCGACAACTCGCCCATCAGCATGATTGAGACCATCATTTTGCTGAAGCCCAAAAGCGAGTGGCGGGCGGGCCTGTCCAAAAACGACATCATCAACGAGCTGAACGGCAAGCTGCAAATCCCCGGCGTGGTCAACGGCTGGACGCAGCCCATCATCAACCGAATCAACATGCTCTCGACGGGCATCCGCACGGACGTGGGACTGAAGGTGTACGGGCAAAACCTCGACACGATTTACTCCGTCGCGCAGTTGCTGAAAAAAGAACTCGAAGGCATCGAGGGCGTGAAAGACCTCTACGTGGAACCCATCACGGGCGGCAAGTACATTGACATCGTGGTGAAACGGGAGGAAATCGGGCGCTACGGCCTCAGCGTGGACGACGTGAACATGCTCGTCGAAAGCGCGCTCGGCGGCATGGTGCTGACCACCACGGTCGAGGGGCGGCAGCGGTTCACAGTCAATGCCCGATTCGCCCAGGATTTCCGAAACAACCTCGACGCCCTGCGCCGCCTGCAAGTGCAGACTGCCCGCTACGGCCCTATTCCGCTTGAAGCGGTGGCGGACGTTCGCATTTCCGAAGGCCCGCCGATGATAAACTCCGAGAACGCCATGCTTCGGGGAACGGTGCTGTTCAATGTGCGGGAGCGCGACCTCGGCGGCACGGTTCAGGAAGCGCAGCAAAAATTGGACGCCGCCGTGAAGCAATTGCCGAAAGGCTACTACATCGAATGGAGTGGGCAATGGGAAAACCAAATCCGGGCGAGCCAGACACTGAAGCTCATCCTTCCCATCGTGCTGGTCATTATCTTTTTTGTGCTGTACATGACCTACCACTCCGTCAAGGAGGCGCTCATCACGATGATAACCGTGCCTTTTGCGCTCATTGGCGGGGTCTATATGGTTTATTTTTATGGGGCAAACCTGTCGGTAGCCGTGGCGGTGGGCTTCATCGCCCTGTTCGGCATGGCCATCGAAACGGCGATGCTGATGACCATCTACCTCAACGAAGCCATGCAGCGGCTCGTAGAGGAGAAAGGCAACTCCCGCGAGACCATCACCAATGCCGACATCCGGGAGTGGGTCATCTGGGGGGCAGCCAAGCGCCTCCGACCAAAATTGATGACGGTTTCGGTGTCGCTGTTTGGTCTCATCCCCATCCTTTGGGCTACGGGTGTCGGCAGCGACATGATGTTGCCCATCACGATTCCGCTCATCGGCGGCACGATTTCATCCACCATCTATGTGCTGCTCGTCACGCCCGTTGTTTTTGAAATGACGAAGGAGCGGGAATTGCGGCGGCAGGGAAAAATTGAAGTGTATGATGTGCAAGAGTAATTTTTTAAGGATAAAAATCGGAGTGGTGGCAGTCGTCTTTTTGTTCCAAAAAAGCCCTGCACAACAGCTCCTTCCGCTCGACACGGTCCTGAACCGCATCGAGCGTGGCCACCCCGCCCTGAAAGCCCCCGATGTCCGCATCCGGGAACTCGACACCTACGCCAAGGGAGCGGTGACGCTGCCTCCGCCCCGTGTCAGCAGCGGCTTATGGATGACGCCCTACAACCCGAAAAGGTGGAGCCAAAGCGGTGCGCATGGCGATGGCATGGGCAGCTTCATGGTATCGGGGGAGCAGATGCTGCCCAACCGCAAAATGCAGGAAGCCGAGGGGCGCTACATGGCGTCCATGTCGGCGATGCAGGGAGCGGAAAAGGGCGTGATGCGGAACATGCTGTTTGCCGAAGCAAAAACCGCATACTTCAACTGGCTGGTGCTGAAACGCAAAATCGCCGTGCTGGACGAGAGTAAGAACCTGCTCCGCCTGATGATTGAGAGCGCCAAGCAGCGATACCAGTTTAACCGGGAAAAACTCGGCAGCATCTACAAGGCAGAGGCGGAACTCGCCGACCTCGACCGGATGCAGGCGATGTACGCCGGGGAAATCCGGCAGCAGAAAACCATGCTCGAAGCCTTGATGCAGTTCCCACAGGAGATGGATTTCGACGTGGACACCGTCTGGCAAATGCCGCCGCTGCCCAGCCTGCCCGACACCAGCCTCATCGCTGCCCGCAGCGACATCCGGGTAGTAGAAGCCAACCTGCGCACCGCCCGGCTCGAACAGGAGTTCAACCGTTCCAAGCTAAAGCCGGAGTTTGGCGTCCGCTACGACCACATGTTCGCCTTCGGCGGCCAGCCGTGGCAGTTCTCGCTCATGGGCATGATGACAGTGCCTATTGCGCCCTGGGCCAACAAAGATATCAAGACCCGCATCGAGGGCATTGACTTCCGGCTGGCGGCGTTCGAGTGGGAAAAAGCCGCCATCGCCAACGCCGTACGGGGCGCAGCAGCCGACCACCTCGTGATGATGCAAACCCTGCAAGACCAAATCGAACGCTATGAAAACGACATCGTGCCCAACCAGCGCAAGCGCTTCCAAAGCACCCTGCTCGCCTACGAACAGAACACCGACGAGCTGTTTATGGCGCTCGATGCTTGGCTGGAACTCAAAATGAGCCGCCTTGCACAACTTGACCTTCTTCAACAATTACTCCAAGCCAAAACCGCCTATGAAAAAGAATTGGAAATCCGGTAAAATCCTCGGCTTATTCGCCCTGCTGCTGCTCTTTTTTGCAGCCTGCAAGGAGGGTTCAGCCGACCACTCGCAGCATGGCGGGAACTCCACCGCCTACCAATGCCCGATGAAGTGTGAGGGCGAAAAGACCTATCTCCAGCCCGGCTCCTGCCCCGTCTGCAAAATGGATTTGAAGCCCGTCGAGATGCCCGCCGGACACGACCATGCCGCCATGCAGCACGACACGGCATCGGCAGTTTACACTTGCCCGATGCACCCCGAAATCGTGAGCAACGAACCGGGAACTTGCCCGATATGCAAAATGGACTTGGTGAAGAAAGAGACTTCCGCATCCAGCAACAACGACCACGGCAGCCACGCTGCCCCCGCTGCCGACCTCGACTTTTTGTTGAAACCGACCTACGAGTATGTTCTCAGCGGCATAAAAACCGTACGCCCGGAGCGCAAGAACCTCAGCGCCAGCATCGAAGCGCCGGGCTACCTCGCCTACGATGCCCGCAAGGTTCAGGCGATTTCCGCCCGCTTCGGTGGGCGCATCGAGCGGCTGTACGTCAAGTACCCGTACCAGCCCGTGCGGAAGGGGCAGCGCATCCTCGACATTTACAGCCCGGAAATCGCAACGGCGCAGCAGGACTTGGTTTTCTTGTTGGAAAACGATGCTGCCAACGCCGGACTGATTGAAAATGCCCGCCGCCGATTGTCGCTGCTCGGCTTGACCTTGGCACAAGTCAACGAGGTGGAAAAGACCCG
>JALOMF010000377.1 GCA_025455635.1 Saprospiraceae bacterium
ACATGGTGGACGCCGTGCTGGAGTTCAAGGTTTTAGAAGCCTATGAAGACCTTCACGCCGACCTTGATTACTATGCCATTTCAGTGTCCAAGGTGGCATTGGATGATTTATTGCTGCGCAAGGCGCTAAAATGGTCGGATTATACTTGCGCCCATGAAACTAACCATGCCCAACGTGCTATTTACCTTAAAACCAAGGCCATATTGCTCGAAAAACTTGGGAGGGATAATGAAGCTGCACTTGCAAGAAAAGAAGCGGCCAATGCTGAGAAAATGTGACGTGGTTATTGCTGAAATATGGGCGGATATGCGGCTGTGTTTTTCACAACCAAACTAATTATTTAAGTCAGGCTTCTGTTTTGCTCGCTTCTAATTCATTGATTTTCAACGCATAAGCATGTGCTGGCGTCTCATGGTACAATTCCTTGAATAATTGAAGGGCACTCTCCCGGTGATTGTTTTCCGCACTGATTTTACTATATTCAAACTGCACCATAGCCATATCCCGCCGCCCTCTTTTTAAGCTCAACAGCGCATCGAACACGTTCCTAGCCTCCTCAAAGTCCTGTTTTTTCACTGCCAGTTTTCCTGCCATCAGCCGCACCTCGAACAATAGGTCAGGATGGTTGATGTCCTTGGCTAGGGCAGTAGCTTCACGCAGGTTTGAGAGCACTTCGTCCAAGTCCCCTTGGGCCAGCAGTACGTTTGATTTTTCCACCAAACTGAAGCCCAGCACCAGTTTATTGCCAATCCCCCTCGTTGTTTCGATGGAGCGGTTGTAAAACTGGATGGAAGTCTCCAACTCGTTCTTGTAAAAATAAATATCGCCCAAGGTGTTCAGCGATTTGGCCATGCCCTTTCGGTAGCCCAGTTCTTCGGCCAGTTTTAGGTTGCGCTGCATGAAGCCGATGGCCTCGTCGAATTTGCCCATCACGCTGTACAAATCCCCAATCAGGCCGAGCGCAATGCAAATGCCCTGCTTGTCGCCCAGCTCCTCGGTGAGCGCTAGGTCACGCTCGAAGTGCTGCTCGGCCAGGTCAAAACGCCCCTTGCGCTGCCACACCGTGCCGATGCAGCCGATGGCGATGGAAGTCAATTGCTTGTTCCCCAGTTCTTCGGCCAGGTCGAGGCCACGCTGGTAGCAGTCGAGCGCTTGGTCGTACTCTCCTTTTTCAAAATGTACGATGCCCATATTGGTCAGCAAAGCGGCCATGCCCTGGCGGTCGTTCACCTTTTGGCAGGCCTCCAATTGGCTCTGCTGCCAGCGTATGCCATCGTCGTACTTGCCGAGGTTCATGTACGTGAGGCCGAGCGTGGCCACGATTTGCGCCAGCGAAGAAGTATGCGTGTAGCGCTGTGCAATCTGGATGCTCTTGATGAAATACAGCTTGGCGTCCTCGTATTTTCCCTTGCGGAAATAAAGCGTGCCAAGGTGGCCGTACACCTTCGAGGTGCCCCGGTCGTCGTGGCTGGAGCCGAAGTAGGCCGCAGCCGTTTCTAGGTAGCCATGCGCCTCTTCGTACCTTCCTTTGAGCATCAGCAGGTGGCCGAGCGCATCGTTGGCACGGCCCAGCAGCTTGTTGTTCTGCACCGTGCGGGCCACCTTCAGGGCTTGTCGGGCGAGTGCCTCCGATTCTTCCCAGCGGCCTACCAGCTCTAAAATGCTCGATTTTTTGAGCAGGGTCTTCGTTTTTTCCTTGTCGTCGCCCTGTTTTTCGAGGATGACGATGAGCTTGTCGTAGAAATGGAGCGCCTGTTGGTTTTGATAAAACTCCTTGGCGTAGTCAGCGGCTTTTTGCAGGTATTCCCGCAGTTTGTCCTCGTCCTGTGCCAGTTCGTAGTGGAACACGAGGTCCACGTAACGGTGCTCCAAGTTCCCGCTGTGCAGTTTTTCGATGGCTTCGCCAATGAGGTGGTGCAGCTCCTTGAGGCGGGTCTTTAGCTGCATGTCGTACACCGCCTCCCGCAGCAGCGAGTGCTTGAAAATGTACCGAAGCTCGTTCATCGCCTGCCAAATCTGCGCCCGCTCGGCGGTCTTCACCTGCTCCCGCAGCACGGCGCTGCTGTTGCCGTTGTGCTGCGAAAGCTCCGAGTTGGCCATCATCACCTCGGTGAGCACGGGCAGCTCGAACTCCCGCCCGATGACCGCTGCCGCCTTGATGGTCTCTTTCACGAGGCCGCTCAATCGGTCAATCCTGGCGGTGAGCACGGCCTGGATGCTGTCGCTCACCCGCACGTTCACGTCCTTCACCATCCAGCCATTGGCCTGCTGCTCCAGTTGGCCGCTTTCGAGGAAATATTCGAGCATCTGCTCGGCGTAGAACGGGTTGCCGCTCGTGGTTCGCAGCAGCAGTTCCAGCAGTTCGGGGCTTACCTCGCCCTTCAGCCGCTGCGTTGCAAAGCCCCGCATGGCCTCGGCGTCAAGGATGTTGAGGTCTATTTCGAGCTGTGGCAAGCCGTTTTTTTCCACCACAGCTTCGCTGAAAAGCTTGGGCTTCAGGCCGTTGTCGTCGTAGCGGGAAGTCACCAAGATGAAGACTGGCATATTGCGCAAGCGCCCGACAAGCTCTGCCAAGAACTCCATCGAACTGTCATCGAACCAGTGCCCGTCCTCCAGCTCCAGCACCACCGGGCCAAGCAGTGCCTCTGCTTGAACCAAGGCGGAGAGTGCGGCGAGGATGTTCTGGTAGCGGCCCTTTGCGTCGAGGTCGTCGAAGAAGGTGTCGGTGGCCTTGAGGCCGACCAAATTGACCAGCACGGGCTTTGTGCGCACCACTTCCCGCTTGATTAGCTCGGCCTCTGGGGCCGTTATTTCCACAAGTTCCGACAGCAGCATCTTGAACTCCGTCTCAAAGCTCTGTAGGTTGGCTTCTGGCGTGTTGGTGGGTTTTTGCCCAAAATAATGCTTGAGCAAATAAACGAACGGGTTGAACGGCTTGCGCAAAATCTGGTCGCTCTGGCACACCATCCAGTAGAGGCTGCGGCGTTTGCGCAAGCGGTTGCGAAGCTCAAATGACAGCCTGGACTTGCCGATGCCGGGTTCGCCGTAAACGTAGGCGACGGCTGCCTGCGAGGCATCGAAGGCTTGCATGGCAAAGGTTTCGAGCTTGTTCAGTTCCTGCTCACGGCCCACCATTGTCCCATCGAATGGGCGGTGGATGGCTTGGTTCCGGCCTGTGAGGCGGTAGGTCGGAATGGCTTTGGCGAGGCCCTTGTAGCTGATGTCGCCCGTGTGCTGGAAGCGGTAGTTGCGGTTGCGGTGCACGGCTTCGTCCACCAGTACCTCGCCCCACTGTGCGCTCATCATGAGCCTGGCGGCAATGTTCACCCGGTTGCCCACGGCGGCATACTGGCTGCGCTCCACGCCACCGATGACCCCTGCGTAGCTGACGCCCTCGGCAATGCCGACCTTGAAGCGCAGGTCGTGGTTGATTTGGAGCGGCAGCAGTTCGTCTTGCAGGGCGAGCGTGAATTCTAGGGCACGTTCCACGTTGTTTTCGTAGGAGACTGGCGCCCCGAAAAACGCAACGATGACGCCGCCTTTGTCGCTGAAATCTATTTCTTTGAAATAACCCGAGAAGCTGTTGATTTGGTTGAGCACCTCCGTTGCGAAGCTGTTGAGCGGCCCGTACTCGGTGACGCCCTCGAAGGAGATGAAGACGGAGACCACCGTGCGGAACTCGCCCCGTGGCGTGAACTCCAGCAGTGCCTTCGGCAAAAACTGGGCGAGCACGGCTGGCTGCAGTGCTGGCAGCGGGGGCAGCGACGGCAGCGGGAGGTCGCTGGCATCCGGTTTTTCGAGCACGAGGTAGAAGTCGCTCCCGGCTATCGGCGTCAGGGTGTTTGCCGCAGGCGAAAGCTCCTCGAAAATTGCCTTGTCCACCACGATTTCTTGCTGTTGGGCCTTCATCTGGCCCTGTGCGCAGCCTTCGATGGCCGGCCCCCGGAAGTAGAAGGACTTGTGGGCGTCACCGACGATGCCCCATTCGACCTGGCCAAAGCTGAGGCCCGTTTTTATGCCAATCTCGAACTCCCCGAAACTGGCCGATGCAGCATCGAGCAGCTCGAACTGCCGCTGCGCCAGGGCCAGCAGCTTGGTGGCGTCGCAGTCGCAGCTACCCATGGGGAAGATGCCCGTGTAGGCGTCGCCAGCGAAGTAGGGGATGAAGCCGCCCTGTGCGTAAACCTGCCGCACCATTGGCTCGAAGATGGCGTTGAGGATGTTGGACAGGCGCTCGGCCCCGGCGTTGCCCTCTTTGAGCAGGGTCTCGGTGAGGCGAGTGAACCCCGACATGTCCACGAACACGCAGTAGGCATCGAAACTGCCGTGGCGCTTGCCCGACAGCAGTTGTTCTTGGATGAAATGTGGAAGTAAATTGTTCACCTATTCGCCCCGTATTTTTGCAATGGTCACAGCTTTGCTAGCGGTGCAAAATAACGCCTAAAATGGGAATTGTCGTTTTTGAATTTAATTTTTCTCGATGGCAACCGCTGACGAGCCATTGTTTTGGGCAAGCTTGAATCGTGAAACGGTGGATTTTTGTTTTTGGTGGGCCAAGTATATTTGACAAAGGTGCTGCTTGAGCAGTCTTACCATTCCCGCCATGTTTCGGTGATGTCTTCCCTCCGTTCGTTAAATCCTTTTAGGCTTCCAGCAAGGATAATGATATTGGCAATATCTTCTCGTTGGTCGGTTTCTATGAGGCTTTCCCCAGTGCTTTCATTCAATTTATTCAATGATAAGACCGTTTTCTGGACAATGGCCATCCCTTCGTCTTTTGATGCTGCACCGCCCATTTTCA
>JALOMF010000378.1 GCA_025455635.1 Saprospiraceae bacterium
GGTCTTTGCGGAGCGCCCGCATTCTCGACACGAGGTCTTCTACGTCTTCGGGGCGGTTGGCGAAGGAGAGGCCCACCATGTCGGCGTGTTTGACCACAAAGTGGAGGTCTTCCATGTCTTCGTCGGTCAGCGCTTTGAGGTTCAGTTTGCTCTCGGGCAGGTTGATGCCTTTTTCGGCCTTGAGCAGGTCGCCGCCGGGCTTGGTATGTGTGATGCGGACGAGCGCTTGCACTTCCTCCTTCCGCTCGATGATGCCCCCGATTTTGCCGTCGTCGAACCAGATGGGTTCGCCCTCGTGCAAATCGTCAAGCACCGAGGGGATGGAGATGCTGATGGTGGCCGGGGATTTGATTTTCCCTTTTTTATCAAAAACGGCGTTCGTGCCCTCCACGGGCTGTGAAATGGCCACTGGCAAGCGGGGTAGTTCACTGCCAATCACGGCAGTTGACTGCTTGATTTTAGCCCCTTTCCGCTCCAGGTTCAAGCTCAGTTTTGGGGTGAAATAGCAGGTCTTTTTCACGGTAGCCAATGTGCCTGTGGGCGATGCTTCCTTGATTTTCATGCTCCTGAAAGCCCCCCTTGCATCGAAAAAATGGATGCGGTCGCCGGGCTTGCATTGCGCCAGCCAGACGGCAGGTACTGGTAAGCTAACACCAGTGCCTTTTGGGGCTAGCGATTTTTTTCCTTCGGCAAATAGCCAGACGCTGGCAGGGGCGGTGACCTCGCCAAGCTCGTTGCGGCTGGGGCGCAACTTCACCACGGCTGGCCCCGGTTGGATGGCCCCAGTGCGGAGCTTCGGGCCGCCGAGGTCCATGTGTATTTTGCACTTGCGGCCCGTGGCTTCCTCCGCTTGTCGGATATTGTCAATCATATTGGCCCAGATGGCGGGGCCGTCGTGGGCGCAGTTGATGCGGGCACAGTTCATGCCGCCGAGCAGCAGGTTTTTCACCAAGTCGTAATTGGTGGCGGCCTCGGTGGGCATGGTGACCATGATGCGCACCCGACGGCCCGGCGACAGCTCGCCGAGAAGTTTTTCGGTGTTGCCTTCTAGTTTCGCACGGCCCTCCCGGTAGCAGATGGGGGGCTTCTCCTTGGTGACAAAATCACGGCCCGCCAGCACGTGAAGGGTGTGAAGCACGGTGTCCACGGTGGCCTGCACCTTGCGCTCTGCCCTGCCCAACGACGACAGCCCCCACTCCGACAGCAGCAGCTGGAGGTCGCGCAGGTCGTGCTGCCGGAAGGCCATGTAGTGCAGTAGGTTACGGGCGCTTTTTTGGTTGGAGAGGTGTACCTTGTCCAACTTTTTATAGGCCATTTCCTTGCGCAACAGGTCTTGCCGGACATTTAGCATCTGCTCGATGACAGGTATTATATCAGGCGGGCCGCAAGGATAGCGCTTCTGTATGTCGGGCTTCGATTTTTTCATTTGAAAACGTTTTGGAAGTGTACGCCGTTCTTGACTTTTTCAAAACTTCCTTCCTCTACGATGGCCCCATCTTTCAGGATGATGATGCGCTCGCACTCGGCGGCCATCAGCGGGTCGTCGGTGACGGTGACGAGGGTGCAATTGGGGATGGTGGTCAGCATTTCGGCGATGCGTGCCCGGTCTTCTTTTTCCAGAAAATCGAACGGCTCTTCGATGGCCAGCAGCGAAGGGCGAGAGGCAAGGCATCGTGCGAAAATGATTTTGGAGATGATGTTGCGGGGCAGGTTTTTGCCGCCGGGCAACAAAATGGTGTCAAAGCCCTCATGCAGTTTTTTCACGAAATCGGCCAGCCCGACCTCCTCCACGGCCTTGATGGCATCTTGCAAGCTGACGCCCTGGTGGCCCATCGTGATATTTTCCAGCAGGGTTCCCTTGAAGATGTCTTCGTGCGACATGTGGTCGCCGATATTAGCCCGCAGGCTCACTGGGTTGAGGTTTCGGAACGGTATGCCGTTGAAGGTGAGCGAGCCTTTGAAGTCGGTGTATATGCCTGCGATGATTTGCAGCAACGTGGACTTGCCCGACGAATTGTAACCTGCGATGCAGAGTTTTTCGCCTTCGGCAATGCGGAGGTTGATTTTGCGCAGCGAGTCTATCTCTGATTTTGGGAAGCGGTAGCTGAGGTCGGACAGTTCTACGGCTATGCCTTTGCCTGTGTCGCATTGCTCGAACGAGATGCCTTCTTCCCGCTCCGTGTCGAGGTCGGTGAAGCCGCCGAGCTTGTCAAGCGCTGTGAGGGTGTCGTAAATCGTTTCCATCGTGAGGATGAGCTTTTCCACGGAGTTCATCACGAGGATGATGACTATCTCCGCTGCTACAAACTGGCCGAGGTTGATGTCGTTGTTGATGACCAAGATACTGCCGAGCAGTAGCAGGCCCATCGTCACGAACGCCTTGAAGCCCACTAGGCTGCTGTACTGTGTTACCAAGACCCGGAAATGGTCTTTCCGGGCGTCGAGGTAGCCGTTCACCAGCTTGTCGGTTTTTTGCAGCGGGAAATCGCTGGCCCCGGCCAGCTTGAAGGTGCCCATGGAACGGGCAAGCTCTTCTAACCAATAAGCTACCTCGTATTTGTACTTGGATTCTTTTATGCTGGTCTTCAAGCCTTTGCGCCATGTGGTGCCCATGATGACGCCTACGATGGCCAAGAGCAACAGGCCGAAGAAGATAAAAAACGGGTGATAGAACGAGAGCAGCAGCAGCCCAAAAAATATCTGTAGGATACTGGTGGAGAAGTCCATCAGGATTTTTGGAAGGCCCTTCTGCACGGTGAGGGTGTCGAAGAAGCGGTTTACCAGTTCCGGGGCATACTCGCCGTGGATGGCCTCCCATTTCAGTAAGGGGATGCGGTAGGCAAAGTCGAAGGCCGAGCGGGTGAAGATGCGTTGCTGGATGGTCTCCGTTACCGATAGTTGCATGATGGTGAGTGCGCCCGCCAGCACGGTGCCGAGCGTCACCACGCCTATCAGAATCATCCAGGAAGTGGATACACTGCCCCCTGCTATGAGACCGATGATGGCCTGTACGCCAAGTGGCAGACTGAGGGTTATCAGCCCGGCGAAGATGGCATAGAGGTAGATATAGGTAATGTCCTTTTGGTCGAGTTTGAGTAGCCGGAAGAAGCGCTTGATTGGATGCATGGTCAAGTTGGTTGATGCCTTAAAAATCACTTAATAAGTTCAAAGTTTAAAAAAGCTGGCTTTCTAATCGTATTCTAACCTCGACTGCACACCCCCATACCATGCTCAAAAGTTTGATAATGAATGAATTGTCAATATTGTTCAAACCAAGCAAAGGTCTGCTCTACAATCCTGTCCTTCTCTTTTTGGATGAACTCGAGATATGCTTCCGCAATGGGCGATAGCCGCTTCGAAGCCAGCCAGACCAAGTGCCAATGGGTGACGATGGGCAGCCCCTTGTAGGGCACGATTTCCAAGTCGCCGATTTTCAGCTCGTTCTTGATGCCTATCAGTGGCATGATGGAGTAGCCTAGCCCGGCGACGAGTGCCTGCTTCAGCGCCTCGTTGGAGGTCAGCTCGATTTTTTTGTAAGTCGGCCAGTTTTCCTTTTCGAGAAACTGTTCCATGGAATTGCGGGTGGCGGAGCCAAACTCCCGGTACAGCAGCGGGTGAAGTTCCAGCAACTTGCGCACAGGCATTTTTGGGTTGCGTTGCAAGCGGGTACTGCCCACCAGGTACAGTTTGTTTTGGAGCAACTGCACCGTGTTCAGCTTCAAATGACTTGGCAGCACGGATACCAACGAAAAATCAACCTCGTTCTGCTCCAGGTTTTTCACTACTTGCGTCTTGTTCGTCACGTCGATAACGAGGTCCACACCGGGATTGTGCCGAAGGAAATCGGAAAGGAAAAAGGGCATCACGTACTTGCCCGTGGAGGCGCTCGAAATCTTCAGGCGGCCTGCCAACTGGCCCTTGAACGACTTCGTGCGGTAGTTGATGGCCTCG
The DNA here is from genome assembly GCA_025455635.1 of Saprospiraceae bacterium. Lineage (GTDB taxonomy): Bacteria > Bacteroidota > Bacteroidia > Chitinophagales > Saprospiraceae > UBA6168. Next base: position 3,952 of record JALOMF010000378.1, read on the forward strand.
ATTTCATCCAAAATCTTCAGTGCCGACTCTGCTATCTCCCGACCAAAATCGGTGACGTAGAGCCGCCTGCCCACCACTTCCGTCAAGGGTACTGCGAACTGCTCCTGAAATTTTTTGAGCTGCATGGACACGGCTGGCTGCGTCAAATACAGCTCTTCAGAAGCCTTCGTAATGCTTTGATATTCAACGACTTTGGTGAAAATCCTAAGCTGGTGCAATGTATAATCCATAAGATGTGCTTATGTTTTTCATCACAAAGATGAATCAATGCTTATTCAAATCCAAGTCAACTTTGCGCTACCAAAAAAATGTAAACGTGATGAAGTCAACAAAGAAATCAAACACGGTAGGTGGCACGATGGCAAATGGCAGGCCCGGCAAGCGCAATTATTTGACAAAGCTAAAGGCTAAAACCCAATTCCATCGCCCGCTCATCAATGCTTTATGCACCGTGGCATCTATGGCGGTCGTGCTAGTGCTTTCCTTGCAGTCTGGCTACTTGTTCTTCGAAGAATTGACCCAAGCATTCTCGCTAGTAGGCATGTTACTGTTCGTGAAAGCACTCAGCCAGCCGTCGGACGCAGCGGACAACTCCGGTGTTAATGCCCCTGGGTTGGACTGACCCTTAGCAAGCCATTTCTTACAAAAGCTTGTCCTTAAATACCTCAGCCGTGAGTGCCGCACCGTGCATGGCCAGCCCTCTGTGTGCCCAGCATTCAAATGATTCAATAACATCGCTAACCATTAAAACTCAAGTTAAATGCTAACCAAAGAAGTATCTCGCATAATTCAATTAGTTAAGGAAAATTGCCCTCCTGACGAAGCCGCCGAGTTGATAGAAACCTTGGTGGGTGAACGCATCCGCTTGCACAACATCCAGATGCTACGCAGTTGGGAGGGCAATCACCGCTTCGACCCTGCGTCATGTGACCAAAAAATCGTGGAGATGAAAGCCCAGAGCAAAAACGCAAGAACGTTCTTGAAAGAGGCAAAGGAACTGGGTTTCAACGTGGAAGTGTCTGCCACCATTGAGTTGCGGCTGGTCAAAAAGCCTTTTACGCACAATGTAAAAGTAGAATTAACAAACAACTGATTGTAAATCAAACTATTGAATAAAACCATTATGCAAAAAGTAACAATTGCAAAGGGCGACGGCATAGGACCCGAAATCATGGATG